>JBQCHB010000157.1:0-4624 GCA_051955075.1 Flavisolibacter sp. | reverse complement strand
AGCTATGAAAGCTGGGCTACCAATGATTGCTATACATTGTCTGATTACAATAAGGGCCGTACTGCCACGCATGAGATAGGACATTATTTTGGCCTGCTGCATATTTGGGGCGACGACGATGGTTGTACCGGCGATGACTTTAGAAGCCTTGAAAAACTTAGCTCTTCCTGTTCGTTACCTGCTGGCTTATACAATCCGGAAGGCAAAGGCAATACATCAGAAGATATTGGTGACACACCTAACCAGGCAGGTCAAACAAGCAATTGCCCTTCGGGCATAAAAACAGATGCATGCACCACCACAACACCGGGCATCATGTACCAAAACTTTATGGATTATTCTTTGGACGCCTGCTTAACCATGTTTACCAAAAAGCAAGTTGAACGTATGGAATGGGTACTGGATAATTGCCGTGCAAGTTTAAAAACATCATTAGGCTGCACACCGCCTGCAACATCAATTGTGCGTGATGCCGCACCGTTACAAAGTGTAAATCCCGGCGGATTTGAACTTTCAGGTTGCAATACAAGAACATATTCATCTTCTGTATTTTGTGCAGGTTCCTTTACACCTAAAGTAAGGATCATCAACAATAGTACAACTACTTTAACCGCTGTAACAGTTGGCTATATTATAGACAATGGAACACCAGTTACACAAACCGTCAACGTCAACCTTGGTTTAGGTGCTTCCACCGTTATTAGTTTTCCATCAATTGTCGTTGCCGCCGGCGATCACCAAATTAAATTCTTTACTGCTGATCCCAATGGTGGCGCTGACCAGGTTTCTGCCACTGACACACTTACTACAAGTTTTAAAGTAAATGGAACAGCATCGGTTCCTTTTATTGAAGATTTTACAAGCAGTACTTTCCCTCCGCCCAAATGGTCCATCATTAATCCTGACGGAGACAGTACCTGGCAGCGATATGCAATAGGAAATGGCAATCCGGGATCGGCTTACGTAAATACATTCGACTATACAAGCAATGGCGAGACGGATGATTTGGTAACGCCTTTGATCAATTACAACAATACCGGAATTGATTCCATCAAACTAAGTTTTGATGTTGCATCTGCCACGTATACAGATATTGATGATCCGTCTAATGCAGGAACACCTCTTGATACCTTGTCGGTTTTGGTTACGGCCGATTGTGGCAACACGTTCACAACAGTTTATAAAAAATGGGGTAAGGATCTGCGAACAGTTACCACGCCACTATCCGACCCGTTCTTTCCTTCATCCCCCGACCAATGGCGAAGAGATACAGTTGATCTTACTGCCTTTTCCGACCAAAGCCCGATACAGCTATTGTTCAGGGTTTCCAATAATTATGAAAACAATGTATTCATTGACAACGTAAACGTTTTTACGACGGCTGTTCCCCAATTATTAAAAGAACAAGGATATCTTATTTTGCCCAATCCCTTCCGCCAAAGCTTTGCCGTGTGGCATTACAAACCACCAACAACACTCCGTTCGCTTAAAGTGTACAATTCGGTGGGGCAACTTGTGTGGAGGAAAAACTATAATGGCAATGCCAGCAATTATATACGGGTAGATCTTTTTAGCAAGGCTGCAGGTGTTTATATAGTGCGGTTAGAATACGTAGACAGTTCAAAAAATGTTTCAGGTAAAGTGGTGAAGTATTGAAGCGAGTAGTGAGTAGTTAATGGTGAGTGGTTTCTTAAGTGATAAACCTTTTCTTCGATTTCCATTCACAAAAATAGACTTAGCGAGATAAAAAATAATTTTCCTACTCCCCTTTTCCCATTTACCACTTGCCTGCCGACCATTCCTTACTTCGCCCTAACTTTGCAGCGCAAAATTGAAGTTATGACAGAAGCAGTAGCAGACAGAATTGAATTCAAAGAGCTAACACCACAATTACAATCCATAGCCCAAAAAATTTACAAAGGCCGGCGCATCAATTTTGATGAAGGCCTTTTGCTTTTTACAGAAGGCTCCTTGTCCTTTGTAGGTTCACTGGCTAATTATGTTCGTGAAAAATTGCATGGTAATAAAACTTTTTTCAACCGCAATTTTCATATCGAGCCTACCAATGTTTGTGTGTTTTCGTGCAACTTTTGCTCTTACTCCCGCTTGTATGCGCATCGTGAAGAAGGTTGGGAACTAAGCATTGAGGATATGCTGAATATTGTAAAAAAATACGACGGCAAACCCGAAACAGAAGTGCATATTGTTGGCGGTGTTCATCCCAAAATGAACCTCTATTATTTTGCCGACCTGTTAAAAGCCATCAGGGCGCATCGTCCCGACCTGCACATTAAAGGCTTTACCGCGGTGGAGTTGGATTATATGTTTCGGAAGGCAAAAGTAAGTGTAGAGGAAGGTGTACATATTTTGAAGGAGGCAGGATTAAACTCTATTCCCGGCGGTGGTGCAGAAATTTTTCATGAAGAAATACGCCAGCAAATTTGTGCAGATAAAGTAGATGCCGATGGCTGGTTGAAAATTCATGAAGCTATACACAATGCCGGCATGCACAGCAATGCTACCATGCTTTATGGGCATATTGAAAAATACGAACATCGCATTGACCACATGGAACGCCTGCGCAGCCTGCAGGATAAAACAGGCGGCTTCAACACATTCATTCCGCTGAAATTCAGAAACGGTGATAATGATATGAGCCATGTACAAGAGGTAAGTTTGGTGGAAGATTTAAAAATGTACGCCGTGGCCCGTTTGTATATGGATAACTTCCCCCACCTGAAAGCTTACTGGCCTATGCTGGGAAGAAAAAATGCGCAGCTGTCGCTGGCGTTTGGTGTAGATGATATTGACGGTACCATTGATGATACCACAAAAATCTACTCTATGGCCGGCGCCGAAGAACAAAGACCTGCCATGAGCACAGAAGAAATTGTTGCATTGATAAAACAGGTAAAAAGACAGCCCATCGAAAGAGATACGTTGTATAATGTGATACAGGAGTTCTAATCAGGATTGGATATCATAAATGTAATTGGCTGAGTGTGATAACTTCTTATCTTTTTGCCTTTAAGTTCTGCAGGAGTCCATTTCGGACCTGCTTTAACTGTTTTGACAGCCCCCTCAGCTAATCCAAATCCCGGATCATTTAAAGCTTTTACATTTGACACACTACCATCCTCCTCTACTACAAACCGAACCTGAACGTTATACGTACCTGGTTTCATTTTATTTACCGCAGCATCCATGATAAAAGGCATTAATGATTCTTCTAAATGATGTCTCCAACTTATAGCATCTACTTTTGCCTCCACATCCGGTTTAGATAAATTATCCAATATGGTTGAATCATTGATATTTTTATCTGGCAAGGTATCAACAGCACTTATTTCTGATGCATGGGCATGAAAAGAAGCGATAGATAAAATAAGGAGAAGAGCGAACAAAGCAATCAGTTTTTTAGGTTGCATTTTCTTAAATTTTTGCAGTTTGGAATAACAAAATAGAAATATTTTATTCAGTTGCAAATTGTATTCAATAGACTTTCGCTAATGTTTTTTTGATTCTGTTTTCCTTTTATAGAAAAGAGCAGCCAAAAGGCTGCTCTACGCCAATTCACTCATTTACCAATGATATATTGTACAGAATGGTGAAGCTTTTTACAGGACTATTGGATGATGGCTTTGGTATAGTTATGTGTACGGTGTTCTAACAGGCTACAGATCAGGAAGGATCTTGAATTAAAAACGGGACAATCAAAACTGTTCTTCTATGAAAAAAGCCCATTCACATAAGCGAATGGGCTGTAAAGTTCGGAAATTATCCAATACAATTATTTGCTTTTTGCTGCGGTTGTATCAACCTTAACAGGAGCTTCTGGTGCTGGTTGTTTATCAGTAATATCCAAAACGTCAAGATCAAAAACCAATACTTCATTGGGCCCGATTTTACCACTACCCTGAGGACCATAACCTAACATCGATGGAATGTATGCTTTTGCTTTCCCACCTTTCGCCAATTGTTTTACACCTTCCTCAAACCCTTTGATAGAGCCGCCTACACCGATTTGCATAGGGTATGTACCTGTTTCAAAAGTTTTACCATCAAGGCTGCCTACTGTATAATGCACTTTTACAAATTGCCCAACTCTTGGTTTGGGGCCTTGTCCCGGATTCAATATTTGAACATAAGTTCCCCAGTCTGTTTTTTGCGCCTGGATATTATTTTTTGCCAGGTAGTCTTCAATGATCTTATTGTCCTTAGCCATTTGAGCTTGCACCATCGTATCTTTTTGAAAACGCTCCAGGTTTTGTTTATCCATTTTTTCAGAATTGGCTAAGCGGTCCTTCATGGAAGCTTCCTGGGCTTCTTGCGGTGTTTTGTACACCTCAACGATCTTAACAGTTGTAATGATCTGGTCGCCTTTTTTGAATGGAAGCGGCGTTTGTGCCATGCGTGGATCTTTTAATAAAGAATCTGCGGCCTGTGTAATATAAATGCTGTCACCCTTTTTGGCTTTGGTCAATATTTCCGCTAAGTTCCCACCAATATCGTTATAGTTTAATGAAGGTGGAACAGGCTGCACCTGCAGGTATTGTGGTTGCCCTTCCTTGTACGAGCTAAATATAACTGTGTCCTTTGTTTTTTGAACAACTTCGAATTTTAC
>JBQCHB010000156.1:0-4019 GCA_051955075.1 Flavisolibacter sp. | reverse complement strand
TGTAAGTTTTCATTCAGAAAATCATGTGTATGTCAACCTACAAAAACCTATTCGGTTGCAAGGTGTTTCGCATCAGGGTATAAAAATTGGCCGCAACTGTTGGATTGGCGCAAAAGCAACTATTCTTGATGGAGTCACTATAGAAGATGGTTGTATTATTGCGGCCGGATCACTTGTAAAATCTGGGCTGTATCGGGAGAATGGAATTTATGGGGGCGTTCCGGCAAAGCTGATTAAATACAGAACTAACAATGCGTAATTCTATAAGACTGAATAAATATTTGCCTGTAGTAATCATTTATTTTTTTTTCAACAGCTTTTTGTTGCCTATCGGCTTGTTGTACACTACCTTACTAACGCCAGTATTTTTAATATGGTTATACCGATATCCTACTGTTAATCTTTTATGGATATTCCCAATTGTAACTATCCCATTTGCATTTATTCATTTTATAAACGGAGTAAACGTTGTTGCATATATTAAATCTTATCTTCTTCTTTTTTCAGTTTTTGTTTTTTGTCTTGCATTTCGTCAATTTCTAAAAGAATGTACTAGCCTTGGCCAAATATTTAAAAGCATCGTCGTTATCAATATCTTTTTCGTTCTGATTGCACTAATTGCACTGCTGATTCCCCCCCTTAGGGATAGATTTTGGTATAATAATGCTATTACGTCGGGTATTAGCGGAATACATAGATTGAAGCTGTTAACATACGAGCCCTCCTATTACTCTACCTTGTTGGTACCTGTTTTGATGTACTATTATTTCAAAATTTTTTTTACACAATTGCCCAATAAATTATTGGTTTTTCTTGTGATAACCATTCCTTTACTTTTATCTCTTTCGTTTGGGGTTATATTAGGTGTGGTACTTAGTATATTACTTTTGTTTATGTCCGACGTTAAGTTATTAACGTTAAAAAAGAAACTTCCGTTGTACATTATGTATGGTGGTATTCTAGTAATGTTTCTTTTTATTATCCTTCTTCAAATATTTCCTGATAATGTATTTTTTATACGCATAGCTAATGTGTTTTCGGGGAAAGACACCTCGTTTAATGGAAGAACATTTGACTCCTTTTATTTGGGGTGGGAGATAGCCAGCCAAAAAAGCATTTTATTTGGAGCGGGGCCTGGACAGGTGAAGTCTTTAGGGCTGGATTTCTTTAAGCAGTTTTATCATTACTCAAACTTTACAGAAAGCGATGTTGGTATACCAAACAGCCTTGGAGACATTTTGTCCATTTTTGGTATTCTTGGTGTATTAATAAAACTGGGGCTTGAAATAAATTTCTTTTTTAAAACAAAGGTTTATACAAATTTCTTGAGGCTGGCTCTGTTTATTTTTGTTTTTATCTATCAGTTTACAGGAAGTTTTATTACTAACATAGCTGAATATGTAATCTGGATTATGGCCTTCAGTCCATGGCTGTTTAAGGAATTTGATAAGGAAACTATGTATAAAAATTACAAACCCGACGAAAGCAAACGGCTATCGGTTGTATAATATCAATTGAACGCAGGCATCAATATTATTTAAGTGAAGGTTTTATTTATATCCAGGGCAACTCTATACAAAATCAAGGGTGGCGATACAATCCAGGTATTGAGCACAGCCAAAAGCTTGCAACAGCAAGGCATAACAGTTGATATAAAATTGTGCAACGAGAAGATCAACTATAATAAATATGATCTGATCCATTTTTTTGGCATAATACGCCCAGCTGATGTTTTGCAACACGTTTATGCATCGCAAAAACCCTATGTTATATCAACAATTTATGTTGATTACGCGGAGTTTGACCGGAATGTGAGAAAAGGCTTTACAGGCTTTCTTTTCAAATTGTTGCCAGCTGATTTTATTGAGTACGCAAAAACCATAGCCAGAGCTGTCATTAATGGTGAAAAAATTATTTCGCCGCAATATTTATGGATGGGTCATCGAAAGTCAATCAAAAAGATTATAAAAGGTTCTTCGTTTCTGTTACCTAATTCTGATAACGAATATAAACGGCTAGTAGCTGCGTATGGTATTCAACGTCCTTACCAAGTAATTCCGAATGCAATAGATACAACATTATTTTGTAACAACGAGAATGTTCAAAAAGATAATAACCTGGTGTTGTGCGTTGGCAGAATAGAAGGCTTAAAAAACCAACTTAATTTAATAAAAGCCTTGAACGGTACTGCATTCCAATTGTTTATTATTGGTACGCCAACTTTAAACCAACCGGAATATTATAAACGTTGCAGGAAGGCTGCTGGCGATAATGTTCATTTTGTTGAAGGCATAACGCAACAGCAATTAGTACAGTATTATGAAAAGGCCAAAGTGCATGCTTTGCCAAGCTGGTTTGAAACAACTGGTTTGAGCTCCTTAGAAGCAGGTGCCATGGGTTGCAATATTGTAATTACAGACAAAGGGGATACGAAAGAATATTTTGAACAAATGGCTTTTTATTGTGATCCTTCTTCTCCTGCGTCAATAAGAGAAGCAATAGAAAAGGCCGCCGGTGCACCTGCTGCTATGGCTTTGCAAAAAAAAATTATTACACAATATACATGGCATGTTGCTGCAGCAAAAACTCTCGAAGTATACCGTAAGGTCTTATACAACTATTGAGCTATGAAAATTGGAATTATAGGAACCCGAGGTATTCCAAATCACTATGGAGGATATGAGCAATTTGTAGAATTTGCTGCCCCCGAACTTGTAAGGCGGGGACATGAGGTTTGGGTTTATAATTCCTCTTTGCACCCATATAAAGAGAAGACCTGGAACGGAGTACAAATTATTTCAAAAAAAGACCCTGAAAATAAAATGGGAACTGCCGGGCAGTTTGTCTATGATTTGAATTGCATTTTGGATGCACGTAAACGAAATTTTGATGTAATTCTTCAATTAGGATATACCAGCAGTAGTGTGTGGAGTTTTCTTTTTCCTAAAAGTTCTATTATAATTACGAACATGGATGGACTTGAATGGAAGAGAAGTAAGTATTCAAAAAAAGTTCAGCTATTTCTAAAGCATGCCGAAAAAGGGGCAGCTTTATATAGCGATTACCTGATTGCAGATTCAAAAGGTATACAGGCATATTTGTTGGAAAAATATAAAAAGGAGTCTGCTTTTATTGCTTATGGTGCCAGTCTTGTTACACAAACCAATGCAGCTTTTCTTGCCGAGAAAGGACTTGAAAAATATGAATACAATTTATTAATTGCCCGCATGGAGCCTGAAAATAATATTGAAACTGTAATTAAAGGGCATGTAATGTCGACGAATGCAAAACCGTTGATTGTTATTGGTAATCATAAAAACAAATACGGTTCGTTTCTTCAAAAAAAATATGAAAATAAAAATATACGGTTTTTGGGTCCTATTTATGATTTGCACATTTTAAATAGCCTTAGGTTTTACAGTTACATTTATTTTCATGGACATTCGGTGGGAGGTACCAATCCATCTTTATTAGAAGCCATGGCCTCTCATTCATTAATAGCTGCGCATGATAATATTTTTAACCGTAGTGTGTTGGAAGAGGACGCTTTTTATTTTGCATCGGATATGGATGTCGCAATGTTGTTAAGTAAAGCCATTATCAGAGATCAATGCACGGAGATGATTGATAATAACATCGAAAAAATCCGTACACAGTATTCATGGGAACATATCATAAATCTTCTCGAAAATTATTTGGTTCATGCTTTTAAAGACAAGAATTAGTTTCGAAAAAGCAGCTTCGGTTGTTTTACTGATTACCTTAATCAGTCTTGCCTTTTCCATACGGTTTATAAACAGCATTTCCATCATTGCATTAGTGCTTCTTGTGTTGCTGGACTCAAAAAGAAAAAAAATGATCGGAAGAGCTTTCAATGACCCCTTGTTTCTTGTCTTGGCAGCGCTATTTTTTATGCAAATAGCGGGTTTGCTATATACAAACGATAAAAGTGCAGGCTGGCGAGAAGTAACACAAAAAGCCGGGCTGATTGGCATTCCATTTTTCTTTTGTGCAATTCA
>JBQCHB010000155.1:0-4400 GCA_051955075.1 Flavisolibacter sp. | reverse complement strand
AAAGACGCTATGCATTTATTAGGCATTAACGTGCCGGAAAGAATGTAAACCATCTGAACCTGGATTGTAGAGATTTAATGGATTTGCTGGAAATAAAAGAGGCTTCAATTACGTGAAGCCTCTTTTATTATAGTCAATGTTTCTATTTTTTTCTAATCCCAAAATCCGATCTTGGTTTAAAACCCTGGCATTTCTTTCTTTTGTTTCAGGCTTTGCAGGCTCGGGTCCATTTCAATAGCTTTATCGCAAAGCTGCATGCCTTTTTGCTTCTCACCTTTCTTTTGATAACACATGCCGATCATGTATAAAGCGTCAGCATTTTGCTTGTTCTGCCTTAGTGCTTCATCATAATAATTAATGGCATCATCATATTTTTTGGCGTTGTAATAAGCTTCGGCAATTGTATATATGATGTTTTGGTCGCTGGGACGGAGTTTCAATAGATCCAGCAATACATTAACGCCTTCATTAAACCGGCCTGTATTGATGTAAGCTGTTGCGAGGTTTTGCATGTAAGCGTTATCTTTTTTCAGACCTTTTTCTCCTGCTTCCAGCATGTACTTTAATGAATTCTGATCGTCATTGGCAGCATAATAGATCAAAGCCATTTCATAGATCCAATAGCTTTGGTCAGGGCTTAGTTTCACCGCTTTTTGAAAATAAGGAATTGCTGATTTGTAGTTCTGCATATCAGCATAAGCCTTAGCTACCATGTAAGGAATTTCTGCATTCTGATCGTCTTCTTTTGCAGCAGCATCTAAATATTTAATGGCATTGCCCAGGTCTTCTTTTTCGTAAAAAGCTTTGCCTATATAGAAAGCTGTTTTTTCGGCAGGGTTATTTTTCTCTAACTGGTTTGCATATTTTATAGCGTCATCAAATTGCCGCATGTTGAAAGACAAAAGCATTAACTGCTTATAAGTGTTGTCCGTTTTATCGCCCAGTTGCTCTAATTGCAGATATTTTTCCCGTGCTTGCGCATAACGGCGAAGATCCAAATAAGCAGCCGCCAATTCGCTCACGACTTCCCTGTTGTCTTTATTATAGCTGTAGGCCTTTTCAAACTGCTTTAAGGACTCCATGCGGCGTCCCTTATCCTTTTCTTCAATTCCTTTTTGTAAAAAATAAGTGGAGCTATCAGTTTGTGCGAAGATAAATGTGGATATGCCAAGAACCGCACCGGTCAGGATCACTTTGATCATAGGATATGATTTATTGGTTTTTCGAAGAATCGAAAGTAAAAATTTAAAGCAAAAATTTATAGTAAAATCAAATCTTTTAATGAAAAATTATAAAGAATAAGTGTTTTACTTTAGAACAATTGCAGCCAGCGGCGGCAGGTTTAGCTTTATCCTGTATTTTTTCTCCTTTTTATCTATGATCTCAGTGCGTATACTGGGGTTGTAAACATTTCCTGTACCGCCGTATTTTGCAGCATCGGAATTAAATATTTCTTCGGTATAGGTTCTCTCTCCTACCTCAATTTCCCAATCTATTCTTACTACCGGCGTAAGGTTAAGAACGACCAGCAGATCATCAGCCATGTTTCGTCCTTTTCTTTTGTAAGCAATTACCGATTCTGCCCTGTGGTTTAAATCAATCCATTCAAAACCTTCGGGTTTAAATTGGTTGATGTATAAAGCCTCCTCGGATGTAAGCAAATGATTAAGGTCTTTTATGCAGGTTTGTAAATTTTTGTGCAGGTCATATTGCAACAGGTACCAGTCCAGTTCCGATTTGTAATTCCATTCCGATGTTTGCCCAAACTCGTTGCCCATAAACAAAAGCCTGGCGCCGGGATGCGTCCACATATATGTGTACAGCGTTCGCAGGTTGGCAAATTTTTGCCATTCATCGCCGGGCATTTTATAGATCATGGGTGACTTACCGTGCACTACTTCATCATGGCTTAAAGGGAGCATGAAGTTTTCATCATAGAAATACATCATGCTGAAGGAAAACTTGTTTTGGTGATTTTTACGGAACAATGGATCAATTTTAAAATAATCCAACGTATCATGCATCCAACCCATCATCCACTTCATACCAAAGCCCAATCCGCCTGCAAATGTTGGTTTTGAAATACCGGGCCAATCGGTGGCTTCTTCAGCAATAGTTTGTATGTCGTGAAAATCTCTGAACAGTGTCTGGTTCAGATCTTTAATAAACTCAATGGCTTCGAGGTTGCCATTGCCGCCAAATTCGTTGGGCTCCCACTCTCCCTCATTGCGTGAATAATCCAGTTTCAGCATAGAAGAAACCGCATCTACCCTGATGCCGTCAATGTGAAAAATATCAAACCAAAACCTGGCGCTGCTGATCAAAAAAGATTTTACTTCTCCCCTCTTGTAATTAAAAATATAACTGTTCCAATCGGGGTGAAAGCCCTTGCGCATATCGGCATATTCATAAGTATGTGTTCCATCAAACATGAACAAGCCGTGTGCATCATAGGGAAAATGCGAAGGCACCCAATCTAATATCACACCAATGCCTGCCTGGTGAAATTGGTCGATCAAATACATGAAATCTTCGGGTGCACCAAACCGTGACGTAGGTGCAAAGAAACCTGTGCACTGATAACCCCAGCTTCCGTCGAAAGGATGTTCCATCACCGGCATTAGCTCCACATGCGTAAATCCCATTTCTTTCACATAAGGCACCAGCAGTTCAGCCATTTGGCCGTATGTGTTATACGTTTCTTCGTTGGTCCTGTCGGGCCGCATCCAGCTTGCCAAATGTACTTCATATACACTCCATGGCGCATCCAATGAATTGTATCTTTTGCGACGCTTCATCCATGCCGCATCATTCCATTCATAATTAAATTCCCAGGTGATGGATGATGTAAGCGGCCGCTTCTCCCAAAAGTTGGCAAAAGGATCGCCTTTCTCTGTTTCTGTTCCTTCGTAGCCGCAAATATTGTATTTGTATAATTCACCTTTTTTAATGCCAGGAATAAATCCTTCCCAAATACCACTTTTATCCCAACGCGGATGAAGCTGGTGTGAATTTTTATTCCAGTCATTGAAATTTCCCGTAACAGAAACCTTTGTGGCGTTAGGCGCCCAAACGCAGAAATAATAACCTTCCTTTTCTAATACGGTTAATCTTTTTGAACCGAATTTCTTATACAAATTATAGTGTGTGCCGTTCTGGTAAGTGGCAATATCATCGTCGTAGAGAATAGAATAATTCCAGACAGGTTTCGACGTATCAACAAAATTCCGGTCCTCGTAGCGTTCGGTTGGGGTAGGTGCTTTTTGTGTGATGATATTTTCAGCATCCATGCTATCTGCATTTTTTTCGTCGCCGTTTATGGAATTATTTGTTGACTGCATCATAACCAGAATTATTTACCGTTCAAGTAAAGTTAACAAGTCGATAAGGTTTTTTCATATTATTATTGTTACCTATAACCAAGAACCACACTTCATGAGAAAATTCTTTGCCGGGTTATTCTTTTTAATCCTTGCGCATGCAGCTACTGCACAGTCAACCGTTAGCGGAACCATTACAGACACATTGGGACGAAAGAATTTATCCAACGCAGTTGTTTCCCTATTGCAGAAAAAAGATTCTACATTGTATAAGTTTGGGCGTACAGATAAAAAGGGTGTGTTTTCCTTGCACGATGTTGTTCCCGGTAAATATGTATTGTTGATCACTTATCCAAAGTTTGCCGATTTTTCTGACGAAGTAGAAGTTAAAAATCAGCCGCAAAATGATCTGGGCAGAATTCCCCTTACGTTAAAATCGCAACTGCTCGATGCCGTTGTTGTTAAAAGCGCAGGCGCCATTCGCATTAAAGGCGATACTACGGAATTTGTTGCAGATAGTTTTCATGTAAAAGACGGTGCAACGGTGGAAGAATTATTGAAAAAACTTCCGGGCTTCCAGGTCAACAGCAAAGGACAAGTTACAGCGCAGGGACAAAAGGTAGGAAAGGTATTGGTGGATGGTGAAGAATTTTTTGGTGATGACCCTACTATGGCTACGCAAAACATTGCAGCAAAAGCGGTAGACAAAGTGCAGGTATTTGATACGAAATCAGAACAGCAAAATATAACGGGCATATCATCCGGCACCGAAGGCAAAACGGTGAATATTAAACTAAAAGAGGACATGAAAAAAGGCTCTTTCGGCAAGGCCGAAGCCGGAAGTAATTTTAAAAACGTAACCGACGCGAAAGTTTTATATAACCAATTTGTAGGTAAAAGAAAGTTCTCGCTTTACGGAACTAAAAGCAACACCAGCACCGGCAGCCTTAGTTGGGAAGACCAAAGAAGCCTGGGCATGGAAAATGATTTTGAGTACGATGAAATCAATGGGTACTATACGAGCTTTGGCAATGGTGACCAGGACTTTAACAACTGGTCGCTGCGTGGGTTGCCCACTGC
>JBQCHB010000154.1:0-4475 GCA_051955075.1 Flavisolibacter sp. | reverse complement strand
AGAATATGGATTTATTTTTCCTTCATCGGAAATATATGATGGCTTAGGCGCCGTGTACGATTATGGGCAGTGGGGTAGTGAGTTGAAAAAAAACATCAAAGATTATTGGTGGAAAAGCATGGTGCAGATGCATGAGAATATTGTGGGTATTGACGCCGCCATTTTTATGCACCCAACTACCTGGAAAGCCAGTGGCCACGTGGACAATTTCAGCGATCCAATGATTGACAACAAGGACAGTCAAAAACGTTATCGCGTTGACCATTTAATTGAAGCCAAAGCCGACGAACTGGAAAAGGCCGGGCAAGAACATCAGGCCGAAATTTTGCTGAAGGAAATGGATACACTTTTAGCAGCTAATGATTTTGATGGATTGAAGATATTGATAGAAAATAATAAAATCGTTTGCTCGATTAGCGGCACCGGCAACTGGACGGATGTACGCCAATTCAACCTCATGTTCTCTACAGAATTTGGTGCTGTTTCTTCTGAAGATGAAGCCAATAATGTCTATCTGCGGCCCGAAACAGCGCAAGGCATCTTCGTCAATTTTTTAAATGTGCAAAAAACCGGTAGGATGAAAATTCCCTTTGGTATTGCACAAATTGGAAAAGCATTCAGGAACGAGATTGTAGCGAGGCAATTCATCTTTCGCATGCGTGAGTTCGAGCAAATGGAAATGCAGTTCTTTATTCGTCCCGGCACGCAAAAGCAATGGTACGAACACTGGAAGGCGGAGAGAATGAAATGGCATTTGAGCCTCGGCATTCCTGCGGAAAAATACCGCTTTCATGATCATGTGAAACTGGCACACTATGCAGATGCGGCCTGCGATATTGAATATAATTTCCCCATTGGCTTCAAAGAAGTAGAAGGTATTCATTCACGTACCGATTTCGATCTGAAAAATCACCAGGAGTACAGCAAAAAGAAAATGCAGTATTTCGATAATGATATTGATGAAGCTACAGGAAAGCCTTATGGAAACTATATTCCCTATGTGGTTGAAACTTCCATTGGTGTGGACAGAACGGTGATGATGGTTTTGAGCGAAGCTTACGAGGAGCAGGATCTGAGTACGGAAGAAAAGAAAGACAGTCGTGTGGTGTTGAAACTCCCGGCAAAACTGGCACCGATCAAATTAGCCATACTTCCATTGGTAAAAAAAGATGGGTTACCAGAAATTGCCAGGAGCATTATGGATGCATGTAAATCTGGCTTCCGTTGTTTTTACGAGGAAAAAGATACTATCGGTAAACGCTACAGAAGAATGGATGCCATTGGTACGCCGTTTTGTATAACAGTAGATCATCAAACAAAAGAAGATAATACAGTTACCATTCGCTACCGGGATACAATGTTGCAGGAAAGAATTGCAATTGATAAAATAAAAGAAGTGGTGATGAAGGCTATTTAATTGCCTGCAGCATTATCCCTTGCCGGTTATTTTATAAACCGTTATCCCTGCTATTTCTTTTATAAAATTGTCCCACCTGTTCAATGCCAGGCCGGAAGGCAGCAAATAATCTTCCATACAATTATTGCCTACGCTTTTCGAATCAAAATCGCAGGGATAGGGCACAACGTTCATTTTCCGTTTTGTAAAAACAAGGCTTGCTCTTGGCAAATGCAAGGCAGAAGAAACCAAAAGAAACGGGCCTTGCAAATGCAGGCTATCAGCGATCTTTTTAGAATTTACTGCATTTTCAAAAGTGTTTTTTGATGTGCTGTCTGTATAGATATCCCCTGCCGGAATGCCTAAAGCAACCAAATGTTGTTTAATGAAGTTGGCTTCTTTAAAATCATGCTTTACAATATAGCCGTTGCCTGCAGCTACAATGATCTTATTAATATGGCCTTGTTTGTAAAGCAAGGCAGTTTGAATAAAACGGTCGCTGGCGGCATTGAAGTAACCCCTGTCGTCTTTTTTATTGTAAGAAACAAACCCGCCCAAAACAATGCCTGCATTGTACTTTGTAGTTGAAGTAAATTGCAATGGTTTTACTTCGTACAAACCAATAAGCTGTCTTATAAGAAAAGGATTGCTAAAAAACAGCAGAAGAATTGTTCCAACCTTATAAAGAATATTTTTCCGCTTTATATTTTTTGTAAAAAAAGCAATGAGGAAAATGAGGATGATCCAGAAAATGGGCCTGAGAAAAAATAAAAGGACTTTCAGCAAAACAAACATAGGAGAGCGAAGATATTGTGCAAAGACAATATCCATGAACAAACCGAATACTAACCGTACAGCTCCAAATGAATTGCCTTTTTATCATAGCCTAAGCTGACGATCCGCTGTCTTGCTTCATCAATCATATTCTTCCAGCCGCATAAATAAAAATGTGCAGGAGCAGGTTCTGTATTACCATTCCTTTTTTCATTCACTAAATTTTCATAAATGGCATGTACATAACCGCAACAGCCGTCCCAGTTTTCTCTCGAAAGCGTAGGTATGTAGTGAAAATTTTTTACTTCGGTTTCCAGCCTTCGCATTTCATCAACATACAAAAGATCCTGCTTGGCCCGTGTGCCAAAAATGAGGTGAATATTTTGGTGCGGCACATTGTGTAATTGTACATGATGCACCATGCTGCGAAAAGGAGCAATGCCAGTTCCTGTACAAATAAAATACAGGTCCTTTTCAATGGGCTCAGGCAAAGTAAACATGCCTTGTGGTCCTCTAAGGGTTAACTCTGAGCCCTCATTTATTTCGTTGAACAAATATGTGGTGCCTGCTCCACCATCGAGTAAAACAATCAACAATTCAAACACGTTGGTACCATCCGGCCACGACGCAATGGAGTAGCTGCGCCATCTTTTATTGGGCTTTTCGTGTATGGGTAAATCCAGTGTTACAAACTGGCCGGGGGCAAAATCAAACGAGGTTACTTCCGGAACCTGAATCCAGAAGCGGCGGGTATTGTAGGTCTCGTTTTCAATTCTGGTAACAATGCCCTTACGCCAGGGTTGTAATGCCATACACGGTTTTTTAACAATTTACAAAATACGACGCAGGAAAAAATTGCGTTTGTAAGTTATCCACAATTTTTGGCTATTGGCACAGTAGTTGAAAATTATATCCGTGTAAAAGCGATAATAATTACCTCAAGATATTTAGTCGGACGGTTTAGGTTAAAGGCTGGTATTCTTACCAGCCTTATTTTTTTATAAAAAGACGAGCAGTGATTCAACTTATCCTCTTAATGCTTCCCTGCTGATCACTATTTTTTGTATCTCACTGGTTCCTTCTCCAATAGTACACAACTTAGAATCTCTATAGTGCTTTTCTACCGGAAAATCTTTTGTGTAGCCGTATCCGCCAAATATTTGCACTGCATCATTAGCAGTTTTTACTGCTACTTCACTTGCATAATATTTTGCCATGGCTGCTACTTTGGTTACATCGCCGCCTCTTTCTTTTAGATCGCATGCTTCCAGTGTTAGTAATTCCGCTGCCTGTATTTCTGTGGCCATATCGGCCAGTTTAAAAGAGATTCCCTGGAAAGAAGCAATGGGTTTGTCAAACTGGTGACGTTCCTGCGCATATTGCAAGGCTGCTTCGTAAGCACCTTTGGCAATGCCCAACGAAAGTGAAGCAATCGAGATCCTTCCGCCATCCAATACTTTCATAGCTTGTTTAAAACCTTCACCTACTTCGCCCAGGCGGTTGGCATCGGGTATAGCGCAGTTCTCAAAAATCATTTCTGCAGTTTCACTGGCCCGCATACCCAATTTATTTTCTTTTTTACCACCGCTAAAACCAGGCGTTTCTCTTTCTACCACAAAAGCGGTTGCATTATTTTTTGCTCTTGGCTCGCCGGTGCGGCAAATCACCACTGCTACATCGCCACTTTTTCCGTGTGTTATCCAGCTTTTTGTTCCGTTGATGATCCAGTTATCTCCATCACGAACAGCTGTGCATTTCATATTGCCCGCATCGCTGCCAGTATTGGGTTCTGTCAGTCCCCAAGCGCCAATCCATTCCGCGGTGGCTAGCTTGGGCAGGAATTTTTGCTTTTGCTCTTCGTTGGCAAATAACAAAATGTGTCCTGTGCAAAGCGAGTTGTGAGCTGCTACACTTAGCCCGATAGATCCATCTACTTTGGCAATTTCTTCAATAATGGTTTTGTACTCAAAATAAGAAAGGCCGGCGCCGCCAAAACGTTCGGGTACCAACACGCCCATCATCCCCAGTTCCCCTAATTGTTTAAGAATATGTACAGGAAATTGCTGGCTTTCATCCCATTCCATTACATGGGGCTTGATATTTTGTTGGGCAAAGTCACGGGCCGTTTGCGCTACCTGTAGTGTAATTTCAGAGGTTTCAAAATTCATATAGCAAAATCGTTAAGAGGTGCGAAGATAAGTCTGAACTAATATTTGGGAAGATTTTTAGGATTTACACGAGGCAGGAAACTTACAAGCGGAGACTTTAATAGTTGAATCCTTTTTTCTTTCCAGCTAATCCATTT
>JBQCHB010000153.1:0-3283 GCA_051955075.1 Flavisolibacter sp. | reverse complement strand
TAGGTTTCGTTGTTGTGATCAGCTTTTGCGCCTTTACCAGTGATACTTTCGAAATTTGATACCTGGGTAGCTGTAACATATTCCAAATGTTTTACCACCGCTTCCGCCAATGGATGCCCGGATTGTTTTTCAATGCTTAAAAGAATGTCTTTTGCCGCATCGTTATCATTCAGCCATTTTATACCGGTTACCTGCGGGCGACCTTCTGTAATGGTTCCCGTTTTATCTAAAATAATGGCATCAACTTTTTTGGCCAATTCAAGGCTTTCGGCATCTTTAATTAAAATACCTTTTTCAGCGCCTTTGCCCACGCCAACCATTATAGCTGTTGGTGTAGCCAAACCCAAAGCACAGGGACAGGCAATTACTAATACCGTAACGGCAGCCAATAAGCCATGTACTACCCCATTATCGCCTCCAAAAATGATCCATAAGATGAAAGTGAGAATGGCGATGCCGATTACTACAGGCACAAAAATCCCGGCAATCTTATCTACCAGCTTTTGCACGGGCGCCTTGCTTCCCTGTGCATCCTGCACCATTTTGATGATTTGGGCAAGCATGGTTTCTTTTCCAACCTTTACGGCTTCAAATTGGAAACTCCCCTTCTGGTTTATGGTTCCGGCAAATACTTTTTCACTTTCTTTTTTCAACACAGGCACTGGTTCGCCGCTTAACATACTTTCGTCCACGTACGAGCTTCCGGAAGTAACCATACCATCCACCGCAATTTTTTCGCCCGGCTTTACAAGAACAATATCTCCTTTGTGTACCGCTTCAATAGCGGTTTGTTTTTCCGTTCCATCTGCCTGCACCACGATAACGGTTTTAGGCTGTAATCCCATTAGTTTTTTAATCGCTGACGAAGTGTTGCCTTTGGCTTTTTCTTCCAATAATTTTCCCAACAGAATGAATGCGATAATAACGGATGCTGCTTCAAAATAGACGTGAGCCTCTAATCCTCTCTGCTGCCAAAAATCGGCAAACAGCATATTGAAAACGCTAAACAGGTAGGCGATACCTGTACTCAGTGCTACCAGAGTATCCATATTGGCAGAACGGTGTTTTGCCTGTTTCCACGCATTGACAAAGAAATCCCTGCCCAGCCATAACACCACCGGTGTTGACAATGCCCACATAATCGGGTCGGCATAAGGTATATTCATGAAGAACATTCCTATAACTACAACAGGCAAAGAGAGGATAATTGCCCATATCGTTTTGGCTTTTAATTTTTTGAATTTTTTTTCGTGGATGGCTTCGAGTGTTTCCTGTTGTTTGGTTTCATCTTCCACCAGTAAGTCATATCCTATGCTTTGTACCGCCTTTTGTAATTTGCCGGCATCGGTCATATTCGGCAGATACTCAACCGCCAGGTTTCCGGTGGCAAAATTGACCGAAGCATCGACTACACCCGGTTCAGCTTTCACAATACTTTGTGCGCTGCTGGCACAGGATGCACAGGTCATTCCGAGGAATGGAAAAGTCGCTTTAACTGAAGTTACGCCGTATCCAAGGTCTTTCACGGTTTTTACCGCTTCTGCAACCACTTCTTCATTACTAACTGTAATGGCAGCCCTGCGATTGTTCAGTTCTACCTGGTGACTTTGGATGCCTTTTACTTTAGCAAGCCCCTTGTCGACGATCAACGCACAATGTTCGCTTTCTACATCTTCCAGCGGAAGATAGATAATTGATTTATTATTGTTTATTGCCATTGCTTCTATTTTATTATGCAAAGTTGGCAATTATATTTGGGGTGCCTGTTGTGGAATTTTGGATTTGATTTGTGAGATTTACTGTTTTGACAGCATACGACGGTATTTATTATTGCTCACATACAGGGCAATTGGGCTCTCCGGTTAAATTGCCCCGCTTGTCAAACTGGTATTTACAGCAATCTGCGAGGCCTTTCCTGAGCATATCTTTTGCTCTTTTTATCCTGGCCTTCACATTCTCGAGACTAATTTCGAGTGCGGCAGCAGCATCTTTTTGTTTTTCCCCTTTAAAATACACCAATTCTATTACCTGTTTGTATTTGTCGGGCAGGTCATTTATAAATTTGTTGAAACAGCACACGGAGCGGTGTTCAATTGATGTATTTTCCCAATCAGCCGTAGTTTGAAGATAAAGCGGCTTATACGCAAAATAGTTTATGATTTCATTCCTGGCAATCTGAAACACCCAAGCTCTTACTCTGGAACTGTCTTTAAGTTGAGCCAGGCTTTTATGAATCTTTAAAAATGCATTTTGAAGAATATCATCTGCCGCATTTTTATCCTTTACTTTTTTCAGGATAAAAAAATACATCTCACTATTATAGTTATGCCATACGGTTTGTGTATCCATATTAAAATAAGAAAGCAAAGGTCAGTTTGTGCCAACCTTTGCTGTTAAACTTAACAGCAATTGCATTTATCGCATTCGCAATTCTGACAAGGACAATCATTTTCGTTGCAATTTCCACAATTACAGTTGGTGCAGGCACAGTCTGTGCATTCGCAATTTGTTTCCATAATAAAAAAATTTTTTGTTCTGCAAGAAGACCGGCAAACGTTCAAAAAGATACAAAAAAAGCTCTTTTTCTTTTTCATTGCATCTTCACACCTCATCCAATGGTTTTCTTTTATCTTCTCCAATCTGCCTAAAATGGCTTGGCGTAAGCCCGGTTACTTTCTTGAACTGGTTGCTTAGATAAGCTACGCTGGAGTAGTTAAGGCGAAAAGCTATTTCGCTTAAAGATAATTCGTCATATACCAGCAGTTCTTTTACCTTTTCTATTTTTTGAGCTATAAAATATTTTTCAATGGTAATGCCCTCTACTTCTGAAAAAAGGTTGGATAAATAATTATAATCGTGATGAAGCTGGCTGCGCAATACATCTGAAAGATTACTGGTAAGGCCATTATCCTGGTGATGTACCAGGTCGATAATGATGTTTTTTATCTTTTCAATAATGCGGCTTTTCTTTTCATCAATCACTTCAAAACCTAACGGAACCAACGCCTTTTCCAAATTTTCTTTTTCTCCGGGTGATAGTTTTTCGGCAATGGTAACTTCTCCCAATTTGATATTTTTTACGTCAATCCCTAATTTGTCCAATTCATTTTGCACCACCATAATGCAGCGGTTGCAAACCATATTTTTGATAAAAAGTGAATCCATATTTTGTTTTCGCCGTTGTTCCATTGCAAATTTACAAAACATTAAGCCCTGGTATGGAATGGTGATTCTTTATGGCCAGCTCCCGGATTTTGCTGAGACCGCGCGTGATGATTGCCTA
>JBQCHB010000152.1:0-7053 GCA_051955075.1 Flavisolibacter sp. | reverse complement strand
CGAGATATAAACTGTCATTGGTGAGGTTTGATGGAGATAAATAATAGTAACTATTGTAGTATAAAGTGTCACTTTTAATATTCGATGATAATTCTAATGAGGCTGCATTAACGTTAGAGTGATTAAGTTTATCAATGATCTTTCCAGCTATCAAACCACTTTTACTTTCTCGATGACTTCCCATGGCCGTAGAAAAAATGTCAGATGTACACTTTAAACCAACAGATGAAGATTGACAACTAAAAACAGAAATGAGAATTACAAAACTAAATATCTTAACCATAGTCTATTGCCAATAGAGCTGTCAATTTACAGCCATAAATTGATTCAGCGTTGTTAACAAAGTCATGAGTAAAAGTTTTTGAGGTCCTCATTTACATCGGTCGGCGTGTTCGCTACTAAAATTTTAATAACATCTTTGGTTTCGGCAACAATATCTAGCCATTTAGGGTCATCTAGAATTGATGAAATTATATTGGGTACAGTGTAGGAAAGCAATTTATCATTATACCTAATGATAGCTTGATAATCCTCTAAACTTAGATCTAATTCCCTGTCGTTTATACTGTCAAAAAAGAAATAATCATCCAAAGTATTAACAGTTTCTCCAAAGCTAAACAGGGGATGTTTACGTTTGTGTTCGATCCAGATTTCTCTTTGAAATTTTATATCTGCAACTTTCTTTAAAATTTCAATTATAACTCTCCATTGAGTTTGCATAATGTTTAATTAAATTTATAGTTTTTTAATGGTACATGAATTTCAGCCAATTTATTTTGATTACTGCCTGTTGTACTTTTAATAGGGTTGCCTGAAGCATCTACGGGTGAACCATTTTTATACTGGACCACATAGGGCTCTTGGGAATTAGAATATTCGCTATTCGTCCTGCCAGGCATAACACGAACATTGTTAGCTTTGGGATTTTTAGGGTCAATAAATCTTATTCCTTCATCTTCTTTTGAGGGCTTAACCTCCCATTCTTTAGGAATACCGAGGTCTTCTCTGATTTCTTCTGTGTGATCCTTAAAATTAGACCCATATTTTCCGTAATCATATTCTGGCTTAATTGGATCGGTTTCAACTCCAGGTTTTTCATTAGTTTTTGTTTGATCTTTAGCTTTGTCCGTTATCTTCTTTGCTAAGAGAACATCTCCAACTGCTCCACCATAGATAAGCAAACCTGGAACTCCGACAATAGCACCCACCGTGATATATGTGAGAGGCCTTGATGCGTCAGGAGGGGCATTCCACTTAAATTCGTTAACACTGCCCTTCCAACCATTTTTATCATATTCTACAGCCCATTGCCTTAATCCATGTACGTCTTCATAAATCAAGTAAGTTTTATTGTCAATATCTTGTACAGCATATGCGTTAATTATCCCAGAATAACTTCCAACTTTTCCTTGAAGTGGCGTCCGGTCATATTCACTTGTCACTGGTGTCACACCGGAGCCTGGATGAGAGGCTACATAAGGGTTATCCCATTTATAACCTTTAGGTTCCATACCGTCTAAGTCAATTGCTTGAACTGGGGTATTCCCCGAAAATTGGTAGGGGCTATAATATGGGAATCTACCGCTCAGGGGATCTACACTCAAAAACCTTCCCACCCTCGGGTCATAAATCCTAAACCCATAATCATACTGCTCCCCACTGCCCTTGGCTTCATCATCCTTCTCCTTTCCATTAAAGCCATAGCGGTACAAAGGAGAGGAAAAGGTGCGGGCAGGCATTTCCATCCCAAAGGGATAGTAACTATCATTCAAAGAACTTGCTAAACTAAATTAGGTGTTTTAACTATAGGTTGATAACCAATTTGTTCATTTCAAAAATCATCAACTATGGTAAAAGAAATGTTGCTCGTTCCTTTATTTGAGCAGTTTATTAAAGAAACCAAAAATGGCAAACGCAGAAAATTGAATGGCGAATTGATCAAGCCACAAACAGTTAAAAATTATCATTATTGCCTTAAGCAGGTAATGGCTTTCGAAGCATTCAAAGGGAAGCCGCTTTCCATTAAAATCAATATCCGCAACTCCCGAAGGGCCATTATTGCTGAGCACAATTACTGGAAAAGGTTTTATTACGAATTCTCCGACTTCCTCTATCACCAGGGCTACTACGATAACTTTGTGGGCTCTGTTTTTAAAACATTAAAATGCCTGTTCCGTTACCTCAAAAACGAAAAGTGCTATTTGATACAGGAAGCTCACAAAACGTTTTATGTGCGAAGGGAAGACATCAGGATCATCAGCCTCTTGCCTGAACAATTTTGTTTTTTGGCAGCAGACAAGGACTTCCATGAAAACTTACCGGTGCACCAAAGAAAGTACAAGGATCTTTTTGTGTTTGGCTGCATGGCCGCCCTTCGCTTTTCCGACCTTATGAGCCTGCGGGTGAAAGATGTGGAATGCAAAGCGGGTAACCATTTTCTTGTGTTCCACTCAGTTAAAACAACAACGCCTGTCAGCGTAAAGCTACCGGGTTTTGCACTGGCTATTTTCAACAAATATGCGAAGTATAAAAAACCAGGTCAGTATCTATTTCCAAGAGTTTCAAAAGTTAATTTCAATAAAGGCATCAGAAAAATAGGCGAACAGGCAGGATGGACAGAAAGAATAGGTAAGTACAGAACGAAAAACGGAAGTGTAAGGGAGATCAGAACCCGCTTCAATTCGCTCTACCGCTTCTGCGACCAGCTATCCTCGCATACCATGCGCAGAACAGGGATCACTCTCTTGCTGATGCTGGGAATGCATGAATACCTGGTTCGGAAAATATCCGGACATTCGGCTAACAGCAAAGAGTTCTACCGCTACGTACATGTTGCGCAATCTCACATCACCGAAGAAATTGACAGGGTGCACGAAAAGTTATCAGCCCTACTCTCCTGACACTGCACATTTATTTACACTTTTTCACCGGGACCAATACTGCGTGCCCCGGCAAGAGTCCCGGTGTTGATAATTTACCTGTCTTATAATTTATTCACCACGTTAAAAAGAATAGCTGCCACCAAAGCCCCCACGACAGGACCCACTACAGGCACCCAGCTATAACCCCAATCGCTGCTCCCCTTTTCTTTTACAGGCAAAATAGCATGCATGATGCGTGGGCCTAAATCTCTTGCAGGATTAATGGCATAGCCGGTAGTGCCACCCAGGCTTAAACCAATGCCCAACACCAAAAGCGCCACAGGCAGTGCATCCAAAGCACCCAGACTGTTGGAAGGTGCCGCAATGTACAACACACTAAACACCAGCACAAAAGTTCCAACGATCTCGTTGATCAAATTGTTAGTGGCATTACGAATGGCCGGTACCGTTGCAAAAACAGCCAGCTTAGCAATTCTGTCGTCTGTTTCATTAAAGTGGAGGCGGTACGTAATCCAAACGATGAAAGCACCAAGCATAGCGCCTAAAAATTGTCCGCCTAAATACAGCGGAATGGTTTCCAACTTTATTTTTTGCAGGTAAGCAAAGGCTACTGTTATGGCAGGGTTCAAATGAGCACCGCTTGTTTTGGCTGCCACAAACACGCCTACAAATACGGCTATGGCCCAGCCAAACGTAATAACGATCCAGCCGCTGCTGTTGCCTTTCGTTTTATTCAATACAACATTGGCCACAACGCCGTTACCCAAAATAATTAAAAGCGCAGTGCCGATGAGTTCAGAAAAAAATATGGACATGGTGGTTTGGTTTAAAAAATTTTATCGCTTTAAATTTTTTGATGTCATGTAAGAAAGCTGCGAGTCGTGAGCTATGAGTTGCGAGACCAATAGTTAGATCAGTATTTCAGTCTCGAAGCTCGTAGCTCATAGCTCGAAGCTTTGCATTATTCCGCTTCCACTTCCGACCAGATCTGCGCTGCCTGAATAGCCGTATGCCATTTTTTAATTTGCTTTTGCACGGCCTCATTTTGCACTGCGGGTTCAAACGTTCTTTCTTCTTTCCAGTATTTTTCAATTTCTGAAATGTCTTTCCAAAAACCAATGGCGAGACCAGCCAGGTAAGCTGCTCCTGCTGCCGTAGTCTCCGTGATCTTTGGCCGCACCACTTTGCAGTTCAACACATCACTTTGAAATTGCATCAGCAGGTTATTGACGGTAGCACCACCATCAACCCGTATTTCTTTAATGGCAATGGCCGCATCGGCATTCATGGCATTCAACACATCCATGGTTTGAAAGGCAATGCTTTCAATAGAGGCTCTTGCAATGTGAGCAGCGGTAGTGCCTCTTGTCAGTCCCATCATCGTTCCTCTCGCATGGCCATTCCAGTATGGTGCACCAAGGCCTGCAAACGAAGGCACAAAATAAACGCCGCCATTATCCTGCACCGATGTAGCCAGTTTTTCCACTTCGCCCGAAGTTTTGATCACACCCAAACCATCACGCAGCCACTGCACCACAGCACCCGCAATGAACACACTGCCTTCCAGTGCATAGTGTGTTGTTTCACCGATCTTCCAGGCAATAGTGGTTAGCAAATTATTGGTAGATAAAATAGGTTGTGTGCCTGTGTTCATCAACATAAAACAGCCGGTACCATAAGTGTTCTTTACCATGCCGGGCTGTGTACACATTTGTCCAAACAATGCCGCCTGCTGATCCCCCGCGATACCACTGATAGGAATGTTCGTTGCCGTTAGTATTTGATCTGTATGCCCATAAATTTCGCTGCTCGATCTTACTTCGGGCAGCATCGATTTTGGAATGGAAAACAATTGCAGCATTTCTTCATCCCATTGCAGCGAATGAATATTGTACAACATGGTCCTGGATGCATTGGTAACGTCGGTGGCATGCACTTTTCCATTCGTTAATTTGAAAAGCAACCAGGAATCAACCGTACCAAAACACAGTTCTCCTTTATCGGCTTTTTCTTTAGCGCCGGGTACATGCTCCAATATCCATTTTACCTTGGTAGCAGAAAAATAAGCATCAGGTATGAGGCCTGTGCGTTCCTGAATTGCTGCGGCATATCCCTGTGCTTTTAGTTCATCGCAATAAGCGGCTGTTCTCCTGTCCTGCCACACAATAGCATTGTAAACAGGTTGGTGCGTGGTGCGATCCCACACGATCGCTGTTTCTCTTTGATTGGTGATGCCGATAGCTGCAATATCCTGTGTTGATAAACCCGCTTTCAATACGGCTTCTGTGGCCACACCCAATTGCGTGTACCAAATCTCGTTAGCATCATGCTCTACCCATCCGGGCTGCGGGAATATTTGCGTGAATTCTTTTTGCGCTACGGAAATAATCTTTCCTTCTTTATCAAATACAATAGCCCTGGAACTGGTAGTACCCTGGTCAAAAGATAAAATGTATTTCGGCATGTCAATCGTTTGGTTTTTGAAAATAGGAGAATAATTTATAACTGTGCAAATAAATCGGGATAATCTGAAATGACGCCATCCACACCCATTTGTTTCAGTCTTTTTATTTCTTCAAGACTGTTGACTGTCCACGGAATGACGGTGATATTTTGTTCATGGCATTGCTTGATCAGATCCGGCGTTACCAACGCGTAATTAGGACTATACACCGAAGGCGTAAAACCCAATTCATTTATTTGTTCGCTTAAAGAACGCTTATCGTTTCCTTCAATTAAAAGCGATGTGATAGTGGTTAGATACTTTTTATGAACGGCCTGCAAGGCACGCACATCGAATGACTGGATGGTCACGCGGCTTTCTACATTTTTCTGTTTGATCACGTTCATCACCAGCTCAACATATTCGTCAACAGGCGGATGTTTTTTTCCATCGCCTGCAGGTTTCGATTTGATCTCTATGTTATACAGCATAGTCTTGCCTTTTTGTTTGGCATAAGCTTCTGTGGCATCCAGTAAATCGGCTAACAAAGGTTTAGCTACTGCTATTTTCTTCTGGCGTGGAAAATCAGCATAAGGCTTCAGGCCTACATCATATTTTTTAATGCTGTCGTAAGGCATGGTATAAAGCAGGCGTTTGACCGCTTCTGCTTTTGTAAGATAATGGCCTTCCGGCGTGGTGGTAAAGTTCTCATTAAAATAAGGGTCATGCGATACCAGTACCTGTTTGTCTTTTGAAATGTGCGTATCCATTTCCAGCGTGGTAACATCCAGGTCAATAGCATTCAACATGGCAGGAATGGTGTTCTCCGGCATCAATCCCCTGCCGCCGCGGTGCGCCTGCGTGTCAAAAGTTTTCGTTGGCATAGAACTTTTGTTTTGCCTGCTGGCAGTACATGCCGATAGCGCCAACACGAGTAACCCTACGCTTATTTTTTTCATAGCCATTAGTTTTCGAGGTATTTCCCTTTCTTCAAAATTTGAGCCCACACTTTGTAGCCTTCCGCATTGGGATGCAGGCCGTCGAAAGTATATTTTTTATCAAGCTTTTTATCTGCATTTAAAAAATGCGGGTAAAGATCAATCAATGTTATTTTTTCTTCGGCAGCCAATTTTTTCAATTGTTCGTTCACAAATAAAATGTGCTCGTCTTTATTGAAATGATTACGTGGTGCAAATTCGTTGTTCACCGGCAATAATGTTTGGAAATAAATTTTCGTGGCGGGCGAAGCTGTCTTAATACCTTCAATCATGCGGCGATAATTGTTTACAATAACCGTATCAGGAATATTGCGGGAAATATCGTTGATGCCGATGAGGATGAAAACTTTTGCAGGCTTGCCTTCTGTTACTTCATTCAACCTTTCTAAAACGCCAAAGGTTATATCACTTGAAATGCCCCGGTTCCTGGCGTGAGGATTTCCAAGTAACTCCATCCAGTCAACGCCGGCGGTGATGCTGTTGCCCAAAAAAATAATATCGCTTGATGCATTAGGATAGCTTCGAAACTGTCCCACTCTTAAATCATAGGCAGCAGGACGATATGTGCTGTCCCATTTTTTTTCCTGCGCATGCCCTTGTAAAAAGAAAGCGGACAAAAAGACGATGCTTAGACATTTCTTCATAGATACATTTTTATTACACGAGTTGTGATCCCGATTGCTATCGTGACGAATTACACGAATTTGAATTTCATTAAGCTGTCAGCGAA
>JBQCHB010000151.1:0-4211 GCA_051955075.1 Flavisolibacter sp. | reverse complement strand
AGTCAGGATCGGGAAGGGTTACGTTGATCAGCTTTGCCTGCTCTGCAATCATATCTACAAAACGCTGGCGCAATTCGTCGTTGCTAAAACGTTTGATCTTCCATTTCATGCTTTGTTCACTGTGCATCGAATCCGTATCGTGAGGACCAAACATCATAATGCTGGGCCACCACCAGCGATTGATAGCATCCTGCAACATGGCTTTTTGTTCGTTGTTGCCTTTGCTTAGCACCAATAAAATTTCGAAGCCCTGGCGCTGGTGAAAACTTTCTTCTTTGCATACCCGTATCATAGCACGACTGTAAGGCCCGTAAGAGGCCCGGCACAAAGGCACCTGGTTCATAATGGCAGCACCATCAACCAGCCAGCCTATGGCGCCCATGTCGGCCCAGGTTAATGTTGGATAATTAAAAATAGAAGAGTATTTAGCTTTACCGCTGTGCAGTTGTTCAATCATTTCATCGCGGCTGATGCCCAGTGTTTCAGCGGCGCTGTATAAATACAAACCGTGACCGGCTTCGTCCTGCACTTTGGCAATTAAAATTTGTTTGCGTTTGAGCGAAGGCGCCCGGCTGATCCAGTTGCCTTCTGGCAGCATGCCTACAATTTCGCTGTGTGCATGTTGCGAGATTTGCCTGATGAGGGTTTGGCGATATTTTTCCGGCATCCAGTCCCTGGGCTCAATGCGGATTTCATCCTCTATTTTGTGGTTGAATATATCTTCTGATTCTTGTACAAGCATAGCATTTCGTTAACTACAAATTTAGCAAAACTAAGCTGCGTTTTTTTGTTAATAAAAGAATCCGAAATCGCATTGTACTTTTTATCCAACGGATTTAGAAAACTGTGTAACGAAGATTATCTTTAAAAAATAAATAATCGCCCATGAAAGTTTTATTCGCCCTGCTGGCCTGCATTGTAAGCTTTCAATTACAGGCGCAAAAAAATTTTAAGCTCAATGAAAACTCGGTTGTAAAAGACATCGGCGGCAATGTATATCCTTATGCGGTTTGGCAAACGCTATTAAGAAACGGCGATTTTACAATAAAAGCTGAGAATCCGAAAGATTCTGCTACCGCTTTTCTGCTTATTCCATTAACCGAAAAAGAAAAGGAGGCAAGGTTTGAAAGAATGCCCAAACCAAGAGAGAGCCAGAATTTCACCACCGGAAAAAGGATCAACTTGTTCAATACAAGCGATATAAACGGAAATAAAGTTGATCTTAAGAATGTGCAGGATAAGATCATTGTTCTCAATTTTTGGTTTGTCAATTGCGGTCCCTGCCGCAGAGAAATTCCAGAGCTGAACAAGTTGGTGGATAGCTTTAAAACAGATGAAAAAATTTTGTTTGTAGCCGTGGCTTTAGATGCTAAAAATGACCTGGAGAAATTTTTGAAGCAGTTCCCTTTTCAATACACAATTGTTGATGATGGCCGCTGGATCGCAGAAAAATATGGCATTCGTTTTTACCCAACACATGTCATAATTGATACAGAAGGAAAAGTGTATTTCCATACTTCAGGGCTTGCAACCAATACTGTTTATTGGATCAAAAAATCGATCAACGAATTATTAGCGAAAGAAAAGAAAGACGTAGCAGCCAGTAATGGCTTGTAAGAATATTTCACACAAGGGCGCAACGAAGCAAGATCAAAAAGTAATTTTTCTTGTAGCTTAACGCCTTTGCAAGAGCATCACTTGGCATCAAAATCTACAGTAACTTTTTCTGTTTTAGGATGTGATTGGCAGGTCAGAATAAAACCTTTCTCCACTTCATCAGGTTCCAGTCCCCAATTCACTTCCATTTCCACCTGGCCTTCTGTTAGCCTGGCTTTGCAGGTAGTGCACACACCGCCTTTACAGGCGTAAGGCAAATCAGCGCCTTGCTTTAAAGCTGCATCTAAAATGCTTTCACTTTCATAGGCTAAGTCAAAGTCAAATAAAATTCCATCAAGCTTTACACTTACTCTTGCCTTTGGTCCCTGTTCTTCAACAATTTCCAATTGCCGGTTGCCGGTTGATTGTTTTTGCCCGGGCACCGTGAACAATTCAAAATGAATTTTATCTGTACTTACACCTCTGCCTGCTAAATAACCTTTGATGCAAAAGATCATTTCTTCGGGGCCACACAAAAAAAACTCGTCACAAGTTTTTATATCAATGAGCCTGGCAAAAAACAATTCCAGTTTGTCAACATCTATTCTTCCGTAATTAATATCGGCATCTGATTTTTCTTTGCTCAGAACATGATATACACGAAAGCGGTCAATGAATTTATCTTTCAGTGCTTCCAGCTCTTCTTTAAAAATGATGGAGTTTTTGGTGCGGTTACCATACACCAATGTGAAACTGCTTTCGGGCTCGGTTAGCAGTGTAGTTTTAATAATAGAAAGAATAGGTGTAATGCCACTACCTGCTGCAAAGGCAACATAATTTTTTTGTTGCGAAGGATGTAGCTCGGTATAGAAAGTTCCGGTCGGTGGCAATACCTCCAAAATATCTCCGGCTTTTAGTTCTTCGTTGGCAAAGCTTGAGAACAAGCCACCTTGCACTTTTTTTACAGCCACTTGCAGTTTATGATCAAAAGGACTGCTGCAAATAGAATAATTGCGGCGCAAATCTTCACCGTTAATCTTTTTTTTGATGGTTAGCGTTTGTCCTTGTTTAAATTGAAAGATCTCTTTCAATTCGTTGGGAACATTAAACGTAATGGAAACGCAATCGTCGGTTTCTCTTTCTACTTTTTTTACTTGTAAGGGATGAAAATGGATCATATAGCAATGGGCAAAGATAATGATGACATTACAGACACGGTTTGATTTGCATTGATGCTTGCATTTGTCCGCAGGCTGGTTATTTTTGCGGCTTAAATCAACCGGTATTCATGAAAAAAGTATTTTTTGCAATCGCCTGCTTTATTATTTTTAATTCAACAAAGGCACAACAAGACGCTCCTGTTTTTAAAAGTTCTGTTGCGGTAAAATGGAATCCTGAAAGTCTTTATTTTGGAAAAGTGAGCCTGTCCGGAGAATATAATTTTAAAAACCGCAAGTCTGTAACATTTGGTATTGGTATTCCGGCCAGTCACAGCACTACCGTAAACATGGATGACAAAGACCGCAGCGTAGAAATGAAAACTTTTTCAGTAATGGGTGGTTACAGAATGTACCTCGGCAAAAAAACAATGTCAGGCGTTTATTTTGAGCCTTACCTGAAATATGTAAAGAATGACGCCAATACCATTATTGACGGTGACCTGAATGGAAGAACTGTAAATTTTGTTACTACCAGTAGGTATTCGGGAACGGGTGTAGGTGCACAGTTAGGTGTTCAGTTTATGATTGCTAAAAGGGTAGTATTTGATTTCTTTTTCCTTGGCCCAGAAGCAAACACAGTTAGCCATAAGGTAATCATGCACGACACTTCGCTTGAGCCATGGACGCAAGCTGAAGCAGATGATGCGCAAAGGACCATTGATGACAACATTGGTGACTTGCCAATTGTTGGCGATAAATTAAAAGTTGTTGTTGATCGCAATAACAAAACCGTTTCTTCCGACTACAGTGGATTTTTGCCCGGTGTCAGGTTTGGACTTTCTGTGGGTGTACGCCTGTAAGCTTTGTAAAGAAGAGCCGGTGAGGCGGAAGAATTGATTTTTTTTCCATCTTGCCGGCCATTTTTTGTTATACAAAGGCAGAAATAATTTATGCTGCCAAAACAAAAAACATTTAGGTTTGCACGCCTTCTTTTGCAGACTGGCGTTTGCGGATCAGGATTTCAAATCTGCAATCTTACACTTAAATCTTAAATCGAAATGTCTCTTATTGTTGTGGGCACTATGGCTTTTGATGCCATTGAAACGCCTTTTGGAAAAAGTGATAAAATTATTGGTGGTTCGGCAACTTATGTGGCTTATGCGGCCTCTAATTTTTTGCAGCCGGTTCAGCAGGTTTCTATTGTGGGTTACGATTTTCCAGAGGCAGAAATGAATGAATTAAAAAGCCGTGGCGTACAGGTAGAAGGTGTGGAAATTGTAAAGGATAAAAAATCTTTTTTTTGGGCGGGTAAATATCACATGGATATGAATACCCGTGATACGCTGGCGACCGACCTGAATGTGCTGGCCGATTTTAACCCGGTGATTCCTGAAAGTTACCAGGGCACTGAGTTTTTGATGCTGGGCAACCTGATGCCAAAACTTCAGAAAAGTG
>JBQCHB010000150.1:0-7396 GCA_051955075.1 Flavisolibacter sp. | reverse complement strand
ATAGGTGACAGCATAAGCCAGTTATAAAATTATATCAGCCCCTAAATTTGAAACCATTGTATAAAAATTTAAAACGCTCAACAATTTTATTCGCATCTGTAAAATTAATTTTCAAAAAAACCATGCAAATGAAGAAGGGTCTTTTGTTGCTGTACCTGTTAGCTATTTGCGTTTCATCTTTTGGACAATCCTACAACTTGCCTGTGCAAAACGATCGCTGGAGCATCCAACCAGACGGAAGTATTGAATGGTTTATTGGTGACCGTCTTCCGCACGGCGATCATATTGAAATGAGTGGACAAAAAGTATCGCTATGGATGCAATACGATGTGAACACCAATGCAGCACCTGTTTTGAACAGAACGATCATCTTCCCAACGTTTCGCCTGTTGCCCGTGCAAACTACGGCCCACATGATGTACAATGTAAAAGATGAAGAACTGCCGAGAATCATCATTAACGATAGATTGTACAAAGCGGGTGTTTATAATGCAAGTGTGCAGGCCGGTATGCCAGAAAAACTAATAAGCATTCGCCAGAAGGGTATCATGGAAATCTTTAGTGAAATAGGCAGGGATGGAACAATCAAGTTGCACCGCAGTTTTTTCCCATCAGTTGACAAACCAATGGCAATAGAAAAATTAGTGTTCACTAATCAGGGTAAGCAGCCAGTGACAATTGAAATGGAATACATGAACCGTGAAAGTAAAATGGCTGCCGAAAGAAGCAGCGGCGGACAGCACAGTTTCATCGTGGCTACGGTCAACGATGGATTGAAAACAATCCATCCAAACGATTCAGTGACTTTTGCCATTACCTACCAGGCAGTCAATAAGAAAAATGATTTTGTTGTTGCCAATGTTGATGCTGAAGAAAAAGCAAGAAGAAACCGTGTTGCTCAAATGCAATCCCATCTGCAACTAGAAACACCGGATGTTGTTTTGAATACCATGTTTGCTTTTGCAAAAATAAGGGCCACAGAAAGCATTTACAATACAAAAGGTGGGTTGATGCATGGCCCGGGTGGCTTGCGCTATTATGCTGCTATTTGGGCCAACGACCAGGCCGAATATGTAAATCCATTCTTTGGCTTTTTGGGCGACAGCCTTGCCAATAAATCAGCGATGAATGCTTTTCGTTTGTTTGCACGGTATATGAATGCAGGCTATAAACCTATTCCAAGCTCCATTATTGCAGAAGGCGATGATATATGGAATGGGGCAGGCGATAGGGGCGATATGGCGATGATTGCCTACGGTGCCGGACGTTTTGCATTGGCATACGGAAACAAGGATTCTGCAAAAGTGCTGTGGCCTTTGATTGAATGGTGTTTGGAATATTTAAACCGCAACGTAAATGGGCAAGGTGTGGTGCGCAGCGATAGGGACGAACTGGAAGGAAGATTTCCATCGGGCAATGCCAATCTTAATACGAGTTCGTTGTACTATGATGCATTAAAGTCGGCTATGTTACTGGGAAAACTATTAAGTGTGCCATCAGAAAAAATAAAGCTGTATAACCAAAGAGCAAAAAATATAAGAGCCAGTATTGAACAATTTTTTGGCGCCACGGTGGAAGGATTTAAAACGTATCGTTATTATGAAGGCAATGATACTTTGAGAGCCTGGATCACTACACCATTAACGGTAGATATATTTGACCGCAAAAAAGGCACCATTGCAGCATTGTTTTCTCCGCGTTTGTGGACGGAGGATGGATTGGCTTCCCTGGCTGGAAATCAAACGTTCTGGGACCGCTCTACTTTATATGGATTGCGTGGTGCTTTTGCTGCAGGCGAAACAGAAAAGGCATTAAGGTTTTTAAAATATTATTCGCAACGGCGATTGCTTGGTGAGCATGTGCCGTATGCAGTAGAAGCTTATCCCGAAGGCAACCAACGCCATTTAGCTGCTGAAAGCGGATTGTATTGCCGGATATTTACAGAAGGCATGTTTGGCATGCGGCCTGCTGGTTTTACTTCTTTCAACATGACGCCGCATTTGCCGGAACAATGGAACAGAATGGCCCTGCGCAACATTCATTCTTTCGGAAATGTTTTCGATGTGGAAGTATCAAGAAATGCTACTAATAAATTACGAATTACAATTGTAAAGGGAACCATGAAGAAGCAATATCTCATCAAGGAAGGAGCTACACAAAACATTCAATTGTAACTGGCATCGAATGCCAAAATGAATGTCGAAGTTTACACCATCAGCTTGCAAATTCTTTTTGATAAGCCAACGGGCTTTTTCCGGTGATCATTTTAAAGTATTTATGAAAAGAAGTGAAGTTATTAAAACCGCTTTCATAACAAAGGTGTTGGAAACAGTGCGTGTTTTCAATAAGGAGTTTGCAGGCATGGCCCACTCTTAATTCAATTAAAAAACGGGAGTAAGTTTTTCTTGTTCTTGACTTAAAATAACGGCAAAAAGAATTAGGGCTGATATTGGCTACTTCAGCAATTTCTTCGAGATGGATCTTTCTCTTGAAGTTTTTGACAGAATATTCATAGATGGCATTGATGCGGTCACTCTCAGCCGCTTTCGAAAGTTGAAAGCCGATGGAAGAAAGCAAGTTTACTTGCGTAGCGCTGCCGATAATTGATAGAGCTTCCATCAATAAAATGATGCGCTGAATTGCGTCGGCATGAAGCAACTGCTCCAATATTTCAGCAACTTTTTGCTTAGCCTGACCTGTTACCTGTATACCTCTTTTAGCTTTTTCCAATGCTGTTTTTATGCTTTTATTTTCAGGCAGATCAAGAAAAGCACTGCCCCAGAATACTTCACTGAAATGCGCCACTCTGACGTCGGATTTTAATGAAGCACTTTCTTCAAAATAGGCTTCGTCAAATCTCCAGTAGTGCGGAAGGTTAGAACCAACTAATACTACATCTCCGGGTTTGAATCTTTTAATGTTATCGCCAATAAATTGCGTGCCTTCACCTTTTTTGAAATGGATCAACTCGACTTCGGTATGATAATGCCAGCGGTTATTGACATGCGGAACTAAATCACGTCTCACACTAAAGGAACGGTCGGGGCCCTTGGACACTTTCAATAATTGAGGTCTCATTCAGCTTAATTGGCGTTAAATAATTAAAAAGAAAAACAATAACGCCAAATTAGTTTATTTCTATGATGAAAAATACAAGCACTGCAGATGTTTCTAAAGACAATAATCGTTGTCGCTTTTACTGCAAAAATGTAAGTAGCGCCAGCAAAGTCGCCAGGCTAAAGTTGGCTGCAAACTTAAAAATAGAAAATGCTGAAACATGGTATAGTGTTGTGAATTTTTGATGAGTTTTAAAAACAATCATGCAGTTTTCAATCAATCTCATCAAGTTCATAAAAAATATTATCCACTACAGCCGGGCTTCATGAGCGAGTGGGCATTAAAGTTGTATCTGCAGAATCGTTCTTATTAATGCTAACCTTAAAATGAATAATTATGAAAAAGACGATTCTTTCCTTACTATTGATTGGCAGCAGCTATGCTTTATTTGCGCAAACCGACTCAACCCATCGCGACTCAACATTAAGATCTGATTCTTCGATGAGTAATATGAACCAAAATACCATGAATCAGAACAACAATAGCATGAACAACGGGGTCATGAATAACAACATGAACACTGATTCAACGAACAGGAATAACTCTATGTCAAGCAACAATGCTTACAATGCATACGGAACTACTTCGGTAAATATTCCTTACAAGGCACAGCTGAATTTGCAAAAAGATTATCCGGGTGCGTCTAATATTACCTGGACAAAAACAGGCGATTGGTATGAGGGCACTTATATGACCAATGGCCGCTATTCCCACATTTATTACGATGACAGGGGAAATACATGGTCTGTGGCGATGCCTGTAACCCAAACCTATGTTCCTGATGATATTGTTACCAAAGCAACAACCATGTACGGTCCAACTATTTATGATGTAACAATGTTGAAAGGCGATAGCACACATGCAAATATTTACCAGATACGCACACTCGAAAATGGGCAGGTAAAAGCACAGTGGATTGCTGATGATGGAAGCACCGTAATGGATCCTTTCCGCTCAGATATAAATACGGAAATGAACACAAGTTCGAACGCAGCTATGAATAATGGCACGGTTGACTCCAGCAGTAACCATATGAATAATACAAACTCAATGAATGCTGGGAATAACAACTCCATGAATGCAAATTCTATGAATAATACAGACTCAAGTAGAATGAACAACAGCATGAACAATAATATAAATAAAACTATGAACAACCCCGATAGTAGTAAGATGAATTGGAATAACAACAATAAGGTGATGGATAGCACAAGGGGGTCAAACAGTACAGACAGCACAAGGTCAATGGGTAGTACGCATAACGGAACTGCTTTACTAATAAATAAAACGAGTAAACAGGGACAGGATAAAATGGCAATTATTCCTAAGGCCAGTGCAATGAAATCAAAAGAATCTTAGTAGTTAGTATCAATAAGAATGAGCCCCGCTTTTTGGCGGGGCTTACTGTTTTATTAAGGATTTTCTATTACTAATTGCTTGAAGTTATTAGCGCCAGGCCAACAATCATACAATGTAACCAAAAAGGTTATCGTCCTTATTTAATTCAGTATAGTTGATGTTATACGCTTTTAAATTTTTCATCAGCAAATCATAATCTTCTTTCGATTGTAATTCAACGCCTACCAATGCGGGGCCGGTCTCTTTATTATGCTTTTGCATGTACTCGAAGCGGGTAATGTCATCATTAGGACCTAATACATGATTGACAAATTCTTTCAAGGCTCCCGGTCTTTGTGCAAAACGGATCAGGAAATAATGTTTCAATCCTTCGTATTGCAACGAACGTTCCTTGATCTCCTGCATGCGGTCAATATCGTTGTTGCTGCCGCTGACAATGCACACGATGTTTTTGCCTTTTATTTCTTCTGCATAATCATCTAAAGCCGCAATGGACAAAGCACCTGCGGGTTCTACCACAAGGGCATCTTCGTTATATAATTTCAAGATAGTAGAACATACTTTTCCTTCGGCCACCAGGTGCATATCGGTCAACACTTCTTTGCAAATGGAAAATGTAATGTCGCCAATACGTTTAACGGCAGCGCCATCTACAAAACGGTCTATGTTTTCCACTGTCACCGGATGTCCCGCTTGCAATGCAGCTTTCATAGAAGGAGCGCCTTCGGGTTCTACACCAATGATGTTGGTTTGTGGCGAAAATGTTTTGAAATAAGAGCCTGCACCGGCGCACAATCCGCCACCGCCAACGGGTACAAATAAATAATCAACAGGGGAAAGGTCTTCTAAAATTTCTACACCAACTGTGGCTTGCCCTTCAATAATTTTAAGATCGTCAAATGGCGGAATGAAGGTTAAACCATTTTCCTCCGTGTATTTTTTGGCAGCAACGGCACAATCATCAAACGTATCGCCTACCAGTTTGATCTCTATAAATGCTTCTCCAAAAAACCTGGTCTGCTGCACTTTTTGCAAGGGCGTGATAATGGGCATAAACACCACGCCTTTTACGCCCAGTTTTTTACAACTGTAAGCAAAGCCCTGCGCATGATTGCCTGCACTGGCACATGTTACACCCTTTTTCAATTGCTCTGCAGGCAGGCTGCTCATCATGTTATAAGCGCCACGCAATTTGTAGGAGCGTACAATCTGGAGGTCTTCTCTTTTCAGGTAAACATTGCAATTGTATTTTTTAGAAAGGCTGCGGCTAAAAGCCAGCGGTGTTCTTGTCACCACCGGCTTTAGTCTTTGTGCAGCTTGTTTATAATCTAACGCTGGCGTTATGTTGGTTGTATTAATCACGATAAAGGGGAGATGAGAATTTTAATTTTTCTAATCTTTTTTCTGCTGGTGCAGCGCTGGCGCCTGGTGTAACAGGTTCCTGGTTTTCGGGACGCAGGCTGCGAACGGTTTTACCTGCCTGCCACAATTCGCTTTCACGTAACTCTTTTAATTCTTCTTCCAGGCCTTCCCTGTAATCTGCCTTGCTGTTGCTTTCAATAGATTTTGCGGCTTCCTTGCCTGCAGCCACGCTTTCGTACAATTCGTTGAACACAGGAAGGGTAGCATCACGGAATTTCTTCCACCAATCCAGTGCGCCGCGTTGCGCAGTTGTAGAACAGTTGGCATACATCCAGTCCATTCCATTTTCGGCAACCAATGGCATCAATGACTGCGTGAGCTCCTCAACTGTTTCGTTGAAAGCTTCGGAAGGAGAGTGGCCTTTGGCACGCAACACTTCGTACTGAGCTGCAAAAATCCCTTGGATAGCACCCATCAAAGTTCCTCTTTCACCGGTCAGATCGCTGTATACTTCTTTCTTGAAATTGGTTTCGAACAAATAACCGCTGCCGACAGCGATGCCTAATGCAATCACTCTTTCAAATGCACGGCCTGTTGCATCCTGGAAAATGGCATAGCTGCTGTTTAAGCCGCGGCCCTGCAAAAACATGCGGCGCAACGAAGTACCTGAACCCTTTGGCGCTACCAAAAATACATCTACATCAGGCGGTGGAACAATGCCCGTCTGATCGTTGTAAGTGATGCCAAAACCGTGAGAGAAGTATAAAGCTTTGCCTGGAGTTAAATGTTTTTTTACGGTGGGCCACAATTGAATTTGTGCAGCGTCGCTTAACAAATAGCAAATGATGGTGCCTCTTTGCAGGGCTTCTTCAATCTCAAACAAAGTTTCGCCGGGCACAAAACCATCTTTTATGGCCTTATCCCATGTTTTTGAATTTTTTCTTTGTCCCACAATTACATTGATGCCGTTGTCTCTTTGATTCAATGCCTGTCCGGGACCTTGAACACCATAACCGATCACTGCTACGGTTTCATTTTTCAAAACTTGTTGTGCTTTGGAAAGCGGGAACTCTTCACGAGTTACTACATTTTCTTCTACACCACCAAAATTTAATTTTGCCATTGTTATTTGATTTTAGATTGTTTGTGATTTATTATTTAGTCAACTGTTTTGTTATTTAAAAAACGTTCATAGTTCATAGGTCATGGTTCATGCAAGCTTCTTAGTTTACTTTGGCTATGAACAATGAACCATCAACCATGAACTTCGTTACATCGAAAAAACTTCTTCCTTTTTATCCAGGAACTCGTTTTCTATTACATCCTCACCGGGTTCTTTTCTTTCAAATTCTTTCAACCTGTCGTGGAAGCCGATGCTTTCTTTAATAATGGCTACTCTTGCACTGCGTACGAACTCGATCAAACCATAAGGCTCCAGCACTCTCACCAATTTGTCTATTTCTTCATGATGGCCGGTGGTTTCAAAAACGGTATAATCTTTTCTTATGGCCACGGCCCTGGCGCCAAATTCCCGGAGCAGGCGTTCCACTTTTACTTT
>JBQCHB010000149.1:0-9495 GCA_051955075.1 Flavisolibacter sp. | reverse complement strand
AACGACGTCTTTTACAAATCACTTAATCAAAGCTTTGGTTAGAAGCCGAAGCCCGTTTCAGCAATTCGTCAAATTGTTGGGGACTTAAATCATTATAAAAGAAATAAACAGGATCTAATTTCTGTCCGTTCTTATGCACTTCGTAATGACAGTGGGGCCCTGTTGATTTTCCGGTAGAGCCTACATAACCAATAAGGTCGCCGCGTTGTACCCTTTGCCCTACCCTTGCCTTAATGCGAAACATGTGGCCATACAAAGTTTCATAACCATAGCCATGATTGATGACCACGTGATTGCCATAACCATTGCCTGTATTAGATGCAGTTTTAACCACACCATCGGCTGTAGCATAAATAGGCGTGCCTTGCGGAGCAGCAAAATCAAGTCCTGCATGTAACTTCACGGTTTTATAAATAGGATCAATGCGGTAACCAAAGCCTGATGCAATGCGGTTAAGATCTTTATTACTTACAGGCTGAATAGCGGGTGTGGCCGCCAGCAGCTTTTCCTTGTTATTGATCAAACCTGCTATTTCGTTGTAGGAACTTTTTTGTGCGGCGATCCTGTTTTTTAAATTCACAAGCGCCTGGCTTATGGAACGCACCAACTGGTTGCCACTCATGCTTTCCACTTTGGCGATCTCTTTTTGTTTTTCCAGGAAAGTAGCACGGGCACTATCGGGCAAAGGACTGGCTTCGAAAATGCTGCGGTAAACACTGTTGTCCCTTTTCTCCAGCTCGGCCATCTTCATTTGTATTTGCGCCACTGAATCGTTCAGGTCTTCAAAATCCTGTTTCAGGTCTGCGTTTTGCATACGCAGAAATTTTTCGGTGGGAGAACCTACAAACTGAAAAGCGAAGTAGGAAATTAAAGCGGCTGTAACAAAAGCCGTGGCAATAAAAGCAAATACCCGCAACAGCTTCACCCTGAAAGGTGTTACCAGTTTTTCATAGCGCAGCGTATGCGTGTTGTAAAAGTATTTGATCTTTTTCATGATAGTGGCTTCGCAATGTGAATAGTCAATGGTGAATTGAAATAACTTTTGTAAGAGAAAAACACGATTTACTATTCACCATTGACCATTCACTAATCATTACCTTTGCTGTCCCCGAAAAAACGGGAAAAACAAATATACTTGCATAAATAGCAAAAATCAATCTTTTATTGTGACCATGATGACCAGCGCAGAAATACGCAAAGCATTTTTAGATTTCTTTAAAACTAAGGGACACCAGGTTGTTCCTTCGGCTCCTATTGTTGTAAAAAACGATCCTACATTGATGTTTACCAATGCAGGTATGAACCAGTTCAAAGATTATTTTCTCGGCAATAAACAAGCGCCTTATCCACGCATTGCCGATACACAAAAATGCCTGCGTGTAAGTGGTAAGCACAACGACCTCGAAGAAGTAGGTGTGGACACTTATCACCACACCATGTTTGAAATGCTGGGCAACTGGAGCTTTGGCGATTATTTTAAAAAAGAGGCCATCGAATGGAGTTGGGAACTGCTCACTAAAGTTTTAAATATTCCTGAAGACAGATTATACGTAACTGTTTTTGAAGGCGATGCCAAGGAAGGTTTACCGAAAGATGAAGAAGCAGCAATTGAATGGAAAAAATGGATTGCCGAAGACCGTATTTTACTGGGGAAGAAAAAAGATAATTTCTGGGAAATGGGTGATACAGGACCTTGCGGTCCTTGCACCGAAATTCATGTGGACAGCCGTTCTGATGAAGAAAGAAAATCAATAGATGGCAGCACATTGGTAAATGCCGACCATCCGCAAGTGATAGAAATCTGGAACAATGTATTTATACAATACAATCGTTTGAAAGACGAGAGCCTTCAGCAACTACCTGCCAGGCATGTTGACACTGGGATGGGTTTTGAAAGATTGGTGCGAGTGATACAGGGCAAACATTCCAATTATGACACGGATGTTTTTAGCGGAACGATTGGCGCCATAGAAAAAATCACCAACGAAAACTATAAAGGCAGCGACACAAAAAGCGACATTGCGTTCAGAGTGTTAGCAGATCATATTCGAGCCATTTCTTTCACTATTGCTGATGGACAATTGCCTTCGAACACCGGCGCCGGTTATGTGATCAGAAGGATCTTGCGCAGGGCCGTTCGTTATTATTATTCTTATCTCAATTATCAACAGCCTTTGTTGCATCAATTGGTTGCGGTAATTGCCGATCAATTTGAAAATGTATTTCCCGAGCTAAAACAACAACAATCATTTGTTGCAAAAGTTATTCGCGAAGAAGAGGAAGCTTTTTTGAGAACGCTGGAAAAAGGGTTGAAAAGAATTGAAGACATTATTACTTCATCGAACAATAATATCTCAGGAAAAGATGCTTTTGAATTGTACGATACGTACGGCTTTCCTTTTGACCTGACAAGATTAATTGCATCGGAAAGAGGATTGGTGGTTGATGAAGAGCAGTTCAACGCGGAAATGCAAAAACAAAAACAACGTTCCCGAGCCGCCACCGCCATTGATACGGAAGACTGGATCACCGTTAACCAAGGCAACAGCAACATATTTGTTGGTTACGATTCTTTAGAAACCGAAGCCCAGGTATTGAAGTATAGAAAGGTCAAGGCAAAAGGCAAAGAAGCTTATCAAATTGTGTTGGATCAAACGCCTTTTTATGCAGAAAGCGGCGGGCAGGTGGGAGATACAGGACAATTGATCGTTGGCAGCTCGCAGTTGAAAGTTATTGACACCAAAAAGGAAAATGATCTCATCGTTCACATCGTTGACAAACTTCCAGAGGATGTAAGCGGAAAAATTATTGCAAAGGTGGACGCTGTCAAAAGAAAATCAACAGCCATCCATCATAGCGCCACGCATTTATTGCACGCCGCTTTGCGCAAAGTGCTGGGCACACACGTAGCGCAAAAAGGTTCTTTGGTCAATGCTGATTATTTGCGTTTTGATTTTTCTCATTTCAGCAAAATGACTGATGAAGAAATAGCTGCCGTCGAAAAAATAGTCAATGAAAAAATAAGAGAAAATATCCCGGTGGTTATTCGTTATATGCCCAAGGAAGAAGCCATGCAAACCGGCGCTATGGCCCTGTTTGGAGAAAAATATGGCGACGAAGTGCGTGTTGTAACAATGGATTCTTCTTACTCTGTTGAATTGTGTGGCGGTACGCATATAGGCACTACCGGCGAGTTGGGCTTTTTCAAAATTACGTCTGAAGGTGCTGTATCTGCCGGTGTTCGCCGCATTGAAGCTATCAGCGGCGCTGCTGCCGAAAATTATGTACAAGAGCAATTTAATTTGGTACGCTCTGTTCGTGAGACTTTAAAAAATCCAAAAGACGTTTTAAAAGCAATCGCCTCCTTAAGTGATGAAAATACAGCGCTGAAAAAGCAAATTGAAAAGTTTGAGCAGGCACAAATCATAGCCCTGCGTGATGCGCTGAAACAAAAAATACAACCTGTCAACGGAGCCAATTTTGTTGGCGAAATAGTAGCAGTAAGCAGTGCTGATGCATTGAAGAAGCTGGCTTTCGAATTAAAGCAACAACTTTCCGATTATATTATTGCACTTGCTTCAGCCATTGACGGTAAAGCAAGCGTAGTACTTTTATTTGATGAGGTTGTAGCGCAGCAAAAGGGTCTGGATGCAGCTGCGCTGATCAAACAAAAAATTGCCCCTATTATTAAAGGCGGCGGCGGCGGACAAAAAACATTGGCAACTGCAGGCGGACAGGACGCTTCTGCCCTTCATCTTGTAATTGAAGCCGTTAAAACTCTGCTTTAAGCCTTTCAACATTTTAACATTTGCGAAATCTTTCGTAATTCAAAACTCTTCTCTATATTTGATCTACGAAAATTAACGTAGATAAATAAATCGCTTTGATTATGAAACAAATTCTTGTAAAACGATTGCTGGTTGCGGGAGTTGCCCTCCTCACTGTTCCCTCTGTTACACTTGCCCAAAAAGAAAAGAGCAAAGACAAAGAGGAAAAACAAATGCAAACCATTGTTATTACCCGCGATGGTAACACCGACGGTAAAACCGTGATTGAAATTGACGGTGACAAAGTAAAGGTCAATGGTAAAGATGCGAAAGATAACAAAGACGTCCATGTAAATGTAAACACCATTAAAGGCATGAACGGCAGAATGCGAATGTATAACCGTACACCTGGCGCCACTGCCTGGAACTTTAATATGGATGGCGATCAAATGTCTTTGTTTAGTGAAGATGAAAACCGTGCCATGCTGGGTGTAGTAACTGAAGGAGATGATAAAGGCGCCGAAATACAATCGGTTACCAAAGAAAGCGCAGCAGAAAAAGCCGGGTTAAAAAAAGGTGACATCATTACAAAAATTGGTGACAAAAAAATTGAAAGCACTGACGATGTAACGGAAGCCATTCATGAAAAAAAGCCTGGCGATAAAGTGGACATCACTTATTTGCGTGATGGCAAATCAGAGAAAGCAACGGCAGCATTAGGTAAATGGAAAGGCATTAGGGCCGTAACAGCACCCAGGGTATGGAGCGGCAATATACCTACGCCAAATATTGACCTGGCCCCTTTGGAAAATTTTAATGGATTTAATGGAAGCTATGTTTTCACCGGCCGCCCTAAACTGGGCTTGTCTATCCAGGATACCGATGATGGCAAAGGCGTAAAAGTGCTGGATGTAGATGATGACAGCAATGCCGCCAAAGCAGGTTTGAAAGAAAATGATATCATCCTGAGCATTGACGACAAAGAAGTGAAAGGCACGGATGATGTGACAAGAACTTTGAGAGAGAACAAGGACAAATACACTTACAATTTCAAAATACAGCGTGATGGCAAAACACAAACACTTGAAGTGAAGATGCCACGCAAATTGAAAACTGCAGACCTATAGAAAGGTATGAAGTGTAAGGTTTAGGGGTTAAGGTTCTGGAGGTACAAACAGTACTTCTTTCTCAACGAACACTTATCCCATATAACTTAAACGAACAAAAGCGCTGATTAGGTCAGCGCTTTTGTTCGTTTATAGCTGGAGGCTTTGAAAAAGGCGCCTGGCCTTGTTTTAAGTTTCCGATGAATTCACATCCGCCTACACAGGAAATCTGCGACCTGAAAAACCCTAAACCCAAACCTTATACCTTCCAAAGGCCTAATTTTGTGCGAATGGCACAGAACAACGATTATGAAATTGTAGTGGGTCTGGAAGTGCATGCCCAACTGCTTACAAACAGCAAGTTATTTTGTGGTGATAGTACCATTTTTGGTAAAGAACCCAATACACAAGTAAGTATTATTTCGCTGGCACACCCTGGCACTTTGCCAAAGATGAATAAAGAGGCCATTGATATGGCAGTGAAGTTGGGATTGGCCTGCCATTGCCAGATTGTGCAGCACAATTATTTTGCCCGCAAAAATTATTTCTATCCCGATCTGCCAAAGGGCTATCAAATATCGCAACACACTACACCTATTTGCAAAGGCGGTTATGTAGAAGTAACTGTTGGAAAAGAAACAAAAAAAATAAGGCTCAACCGCATTCACATAGAAGAAGATGCCGGCAAAAGCCTGCACGATGACAACAGCGATTTTTCCAATATTGATTTCAACCGTGCCGGCATGCCTTTGCTGGAAATTGTTACAGAACCTGATATTCGCAGTGCCGAAGAGGCTTTTGCTTACGTAACGGCTTTGCGCAAGCTGGTGCGGCATTTACAGGTTTGCGATGGTAACATGGAACAGGGCAGTTTGCGTTGCGACGTGAATATTTCTGTTCGCAGAAAAGGTGATGAAAAACTGGGCACTAAGGTGGAAGTTAAAAATTTGAACTCTATCCGCTTCATCAAAAAAGCCATTGAAAGTGAAACGCAGCGATTAATAGCACTGCACCAAAAAGGTGAAACAATTTTGCAACAGACAAGAGGCTTGAATGAAGCTGATTTTTCTACTTATGCTATTCGTACCAAGGAAGATGAAGATGACTACCGCTATTTTCCCGAACCTGATCTTCCGCCATTTTTCATTACCGATGAAATGATTGAAGACATTCGCAGCCAAATGCCACCATCGGTTGAAGAGATAAAAAACAACTTAACTGCTAACTATCATTTGCCTGAGTATGATGCTTTGCAATTGGCAAACGATGCCGATCTTACCAATTATTTTACTGCCATCACCCGGTCAACATCTAATTACAAAGCTGCGGCCAACTGGACAATAGGCCCTGTAAAAAATTATGTTGCTAACAAGGAAATATCACTGGAAGAATTGGATGTTGATGCTTCTAAAATTGCACAGCTGATCAACCTTATTGACGATGGTAAAATCAATTTTGGTACAGCTTCGCAGAAAATATTTCCTGAACTGACACAAACACCTTCTTTCGATATTGAGAAATTCATACAAGAGAAACAACTGGGGCTTTCCACTTCTGCCAATGAAATTGATTTGTTAATTCAAACCGCTTTAGACAAGCATTCTCAAAAAATAACAGAATATAAGAAGGGGAAGAAGGGATTGATCAGTTTATTTGTGGGCGAAGTGATGAAGCTTTCCAAAGGCAGCGCCGATGCAAAGCTGGTCACTGAAAAAATCATTGAAAAATTAAAAACATAATGAACAAAATTTTGTGTACGGCCATCATTATGGCGTTGGTTTCGTGCAATAGCAAAAAGGATGAAAACTCTTTTGTTGTTGATGGAGCCATAAAAAACAGCAATGCCAAAATGGTTTATCTGCAGGAAAGCGCCGCCGGTTCTAACCCTGTTATCATTGATTCATCGGAATTAGCGAAAGATGGTTCTTTCACCTTAAATGGTAGTGGTAAAGAAGAAGAAATTTATACGCTTCGTTCCAACGAAAGCCAGTATCCATTTGCCATTTTGATCAACGATTCAAAAAAGATCACTGTCAATGCCGATATGATGAATAATACAGAACCTTATACTGTGAAAGGTTCTGAAGCCAGCCAGGGCCTTATTGATTTTGACCACGGCACTATGAATCGGGCAAAAAAAATCTATGAATTAAGTAAGCAGGTCGATTCATTGATGAAGGCAAAAGCTCCCGACAGCATTATCAATGTGCCGTTCTCGGCTTATGAGGCGGCAAGCAGCGACCTGAAAAGTTTCACGTCTGATTTTCTTGAAAAATCATCAAGTCCTGCCTTAAGCCTGTATGCTTTAGGCGGTTTTCAGCGGTTGAGCCAGCAGTTGGGTTTGAAAGGATATACCAATATGGAAGTAGCGGAGATCGTCAATAAGACCTCCGTCAAATTTCCGCAAAGTACAGCCCTTGCGCAGTTGAAAAAAAATCAGCGTTCACAACAGGCGCCGGATTTTACAATGCCCGACACCACGGGCAAGCCTGTATCGCTTTCTTCTTTCAAAGGCAAATATGTGCTGATAGATTTTTGGGCAAGTTGGTGTGGACCCTGTCGTGCAGAAAATCCGAACGTGGTTAAAGCATACAATCAATTCAAGGATAAAAATTTTACTATTCTTGGTGTATCGCTGGATAAAAATAAAAATGCCTGGCTGGAAGCTATTAAAAGCGACGGATTAACCTGGAACCACGTTAGCGACTTAAAATATTGGGACAATGCGGCAGCAGCTTTGTATGGTGTGCAAAGCATACCTTATAATGTTTTGGTTGATCCAAGTGGAAGAATTATTGCGGAGGAGTTGAGGGGAAATGATTTGATGGAAACGTTGGGAAAGGTTTTAAAATAACCCATTCAAGCTTAATAAAAAAAGGCCGCCAAGTGGCGGCCTTTTTTTATTTAAAACCAAATTTATTAATAACCAGGGTTTTGTTGCCCGGCAATATTTGGATTAGACTGAAGTTCGGCTTGTGGAATCGGAGCAATTCTCTTGTCGAACGGATAAGGAATTGACAACGGTGCAGGAATAGCGGCTGTGTTATCAGCCCGTTCAATTGGCAATTTAAGCCTGTTCAAATCGTACAGCCTGTCGCCTTCAAAAGCTAATTCTTTTCTCCTTTCAGTTATGATATCATTTAATAGAGCAGCCCCTGAAGATGTATAGCCTGCGAATGAGGGATCTCTTTTAGCCATTAATGCATTCAGATACATTAAAGCATCCGTCTCATTTGGTAGAGACGCTTCTGCAGCAATTAAATATACATCGCTTAAACGGAGAACTTTAATGTTGTCTCTATCGTCGTTCGTAGCGTTAGGAAATTTAGTTACCATATAGGCAGCACTACCCGTTTTAGCAGTAGTATCAGAAAGAATTACCGATTTACGGACATCGGTTGCACTATAGAGATCATACAGCTGAGAGGAGGCGTAGATATCAGTGTAGCCTTCGAAATACATCCCGGCAAAATCATCAAATCCGTTGTTATTGATCACATCAGCATCTACTTCGAACAAGGTTTCCACTTTATCGCTTCTGTAAGAAGGGTTGGACCAATAGTTTACATAATTAGCTGGAGTTACCAAGGTAAAGCCCCCGTTATTGATTACGTCAACGGCTGAAGCTTTTGCATTTGTTTTATCGCCCATGTACAAATAAACCTTTGCCAACAATGCTTCAATGGCATACTTGCTGAAACGTGAAGAATTTGTGTACGCTGGACCATCTGCGAAAGCAGCTTTCAGATCACTTATAATTTGCTGATATACCTCACTAACTGTGTTACGAGCAGGCAAATTATATGGGTCATAGTGCAACACCAGAGGAACACCGAGGGCATTTGGATCATCGGTATAAGGCTTGGCATAAATATTCACCAATTTAAAATAAAGCAAGGCGCGAATGGCATAAGCCTCAGCCTTTATAGCAGCTACATTTCCTCCGGTAACATTGGCATCAATAACTCTGTTGGCACGAAGTATACCGGTGTAAGCAGTTGTCCACATTTCCGTAGCAACGCCATCGTTTGCAGCCATGGTGTAATTGTACTGGATTAAATACCTACCAGAATTCTTTTTTTCCACGTAAGTATTATCGGCCATTAAATCACCAATTATTGTAAAGTCTCTTCCATACAGGGAAACAGAACGTAAGTCAGAATACGCTCCATTCACTGCACTAGTTAAACTGCCTTCATCTTTTAATGCCTGTTCAGGCGTTAAAGAATCATTAGGCGTTTTTTCAAGAAAACTTTTCTTACAGCCTCCCATAACCAGGGCAGCAGTAAGTAGTGTTATATAGTATATGCTGTTTATTCTTTTCATAATTTTTCGTTTTTAAAACTAACACTTTAGAACCCGATCTTTATACCACCGGTTATCGTTTTTGGTATAAACACGTCAAAATTGTTTTGTGCATTAGCACCAGCCTCAGGATCGAAAGGCAGGTTTTTGTCTGTTCCAAAGGTTAACAAATTAGTGCCTCTTACATACAAGGTCAGATTAGAAAGTTTCATTTTACTTACTACTGACTTAGCAAGATTGTATGACAATTGTACATCTCTTAAACGAATGTAATCTCCGCTATATAAATACCTCGTAGAATGATTGTAAGAGCTTTT
>JBQCHB010000148.1:0-7706 GCA_051955075.1 Flavisolibacter sp. | reverse complement strand
ACTCTCACATTAAAGCGAAACATTACTGAAATAATTTTTTGCGAAGAAAAAACCATCCCACTAAAACAGAAATGGCAAGCGACAGCACAGCTACGATATAAAAGGCATACCGTGAGTGTTCAAAACCACTGGGCACATTCATCCCAAATAAGCTGGAAACCAATACAGGAAAGGTTAACACAATGGTGATCACTGCCAATCTCTTTAAAACAAGGTTTTGATTGTTGGCAATAATGCTGGCATACGCATCGAGGGTGCTGCTTAAAATGTTGGTATAAATATTGGCCATTTCTAAGGCCTGGGAAGTATCAATAATCAAATCTTCAAGGATCTCTTTTTCCTCTTCATTCAAACCAAGAAAATTCGTTCTCTCTAATTTCATAAACAGCAATTCGTTGGAGCGAAGGGCTGTTACAAAATATACCAGGCTTTTTTGTATGCGCAGCAGTTGCAACAATTGCTCGTTACGATTGGCGTCATATAGCTGTTGCTCCAGTAAATTTCTTTTTTGGTTGATCTCTTTCAGGTGTTCCATAAAATCCTGCACGATCTTCTCAAATATTTTCAACGCCATCATATTCCTTTTGTCGGGATGGCGGTTTTGCAAAGTGTTCAGGAAGCGTTTGATGGCGGGGTTTTCAAAAGAATTTACGGTTACAATTTGGTTGTGGGTAAGAATGATGCAAATAGGGATGGTGATGTAATATGCATCGCTTTCACTGAAGGAATTATTTTGCGTCGGCGTTTTTAAAACAATCAGACGCACATTATCTTCTTCTTCAAAACGGCTGCGCTCATCAATGTCAAGCGAGTCGGTTAAAAAGTCTATAGGAATATCTAATTGAGATGATAATTCTAAAAACTCCTCCTGTTTCAGTGGCGGTGAAATATTGACCCACGAGCCAACATCGGGCTTATCAATTTCAATGGTTGAATGATTCTGATTGATAAAATATCTGATCACGTGGTAGTTTTTTTACGGATTAGTAAATTATAAAACAAAGTAGTTTTTCAAAAATGGGTTTATACAATACATCACGCCACTTCGATGCTGCCTTCAAAAACTTTTACTGCCGGCCCATTAAGCCAAATGTTTCTATAACTATTGCCATTTTTATCATACTCCACACTTAGCAAACCACCTTTGGTTTTTACTTCCACCCGGTTAAACCCGCTGTCGTTATGCGAGCAGACAAGTGCAGCGGCTGTAACGCCGGTACCACAGGAAAAAGTTTCATCTTCCACACCACGCTCATAAGTACGTACGATAATGCGCCCGGGATTATCTGTTTGTTCAACAAAGTTTACATTGATCCCTTCTTTTTCAAAGTCTTTGCTGTAGCGTATTTCTCTTCCTTTTTTATACACGTCCATGTGCATTACATCACTGTCCAAATGAACAAAGTGCGGCGAGCCGGTGTTTAAAATATAATCTCCGTGGGTATGTTTCACTTCGGGAACATCATTCATTTTTAAAGCAACGGTTTCATTGTCATTGATGCTGGCCTCATGTTCCCCGTCGATGGCCAAAAACTTATACGTTGATCTGTCAATGCCCATGTCGAAAGCAAACTTTACGAGGCAGCGGCCGCCATTGCCACACATTGAACTCTCTCTTCCATCAGCATTATAGTATTTCATTTCAAAATCATAATCAGGATGTGTATTTAACAACATCAGTCCATCGGCGCCAATGCCAAAACGCCTGTCGCAAAGAAAAGCAACCTGCACTCTTGTAAGGGAATCATATTTGTTATCCCTGTTGTCCATGATCACAAAATCATTTCCTGTTCCCTGGTATTTGTAAAATTGAATTGTCATAAATGGGGAGTGGTAAAAGGTTGGTGGTTAGGGCGTTCTAAGTTTGAAATCATTTTGCTTAGCATTCTGAAAACTGATTCGAGATACTTTTCTAATTCGGGAATTTGGTTTTTAGTAAGATATTCCAGAACTAAAGAAATTTCTATTTGTGTGTCAATTTCTACAATGGAACTTCTTGAAATTTCATAAAAACGAATTTTTTCCATTTTTGAGCGTCTCGCCGATCCTTCTGCAATGTTACTGCAAACAGAAACGGCAGCCCTTCTCAGCTGGCCGATAAGTACGAACTGTTCTTCTTTTGGAAAATGTTTTGTCAACTCATAAACTTCTTTTACAAGATTAATTGCAAGGTGATAAACATCGAGTTTTTTATGTGATAAATCCAGCATGGTTAATTTTTTATACTTAAGCAATAGGAATTTGATCATCAAAGGCTTTTGCTACTCGCTACTCGCCATTTCCCACTAACCATTTACCTTATCAGCAATTATTTCCAGCGTTTGTTTAATTAAATTGTCTATTAATGCTTCGCTGTTTTTTGTAAATGTTTTTTGGATCCGGTTGGCTACAATAGCGCTTAACGATAAACAATGGTGTCCTAATAATTTCCCCAGTCCATAAATGGCCGCCGTTTCCATTTCGAAATTGGTAATGCGGTGCTGGCCGAAAGTGAATTCTGTAAGCCTGTCAATCAATTGCGGATTTTGAATGCCTAACCGCAACACTCGTCCCTGCGGCCCATAAAAGCCCGGACAGGTAACCGTAATGCCCTGGTGATAACCCTCAACAAAATGTTTCATTAACGATGCACTGGCAATGGTAATATAGGGCTGGCTGCCTGCATTCATTTGCGTATGCGTAACAAAAGATTGCAGCAATTGTTTTTCCTGTTCGGTATGTTCCTGCCTGTAATAATTCAAAAGATTGTCTAAACCAAGTCCATGCGTTGAAGCCACGTAGCTATCCACCGGCACATCAGCCTGCAGTGAGCCCGAAGTGCCAATGCGGATAATATTTAAAGAGGTAAGGTTTTGTTTGATCTGTCTTGTTTCAAAATCAATATTTACCAGTGCATCCAGTTCGTTCAACACAATGTCAATATTGTCCGGGCCGATGCCGGTTGATACCACCGTAATTCTTTTCTTTCCCAAATAACCGGTATGTGATACAAATTCGCGGTGCTGAAATTTACTTTCCACCGAATCAAAATAGTTGCTTACCAAAGCCACCCGGTCCGGATCGCCAACGGTAATAATATTTGTCGCCAGTTCTTCCGGTCTCAGGTTTAAATGATACACGGCACCGCGGGAATTAATGATCAATTCAGATTCCGCAATTCTTTGCATGCTATAAATTTTCAAAATTGTTAAGCTACAAATGTAGTTTCATTAGTTAAAAAAATACTCCTATTTTCGCACCGTTCAAAAATGAAGCATTGGTGCTATAACTTTCGTACTTCTGCCTTTATATTTGTACAAATGGTCCTGTGGCCGAGTGGCTAGGCAGAGCTCTGCAAAAGCTCCTACAGCGGTTCAAATCCGCTCGGGACCTCTCATCCCGTCCATCTTTAGGGACGGGATTTTTTATATGCTGACACAGGAAGAAGAACGGTTTTTGATCTATTGGAAAGAACAAAGGCTGCGGAAAAAACAGTTTTTACGCAAGTTTTCCATTGGACTTCCATTAGGCGTTTTGTTTGCAGCTGCTTTGCTGATCAATCTTTTGTCGGGTTGGTATAAAAAGGCGATGATGGTATTGAACAGCGATTCTTCGCTCATTATTGTAATCCTTGTTGCAATGTTGGCCATTGTTGTTTTCATCACCATTTTTTCAGCGCACCATCGCTGGGATCGCAATGAAACCATGTACCAGGAGTTGTTGAGGAAAAAGGAAATGGAAGATTGATGCAGAGCAGGAGAGGCGTATCAAATAATTATTTAGAACCAACATTCTGATGCAGCGATAAAATGAAAATTAACGTCAAAGCATTTTAAACTTATATCCATGTTGAAAAAAATTGTATTGGGCTTAGTGATCGTAGCTTCTTTTTCGGGATGTGTAAAAGGTAATGATGTAAATCCTACCTGTAATTATGATCCGTGTCAATATAAGGCGCCTGCTTCTGAGATCCAGGCGGTGCAGGATTATTTAACAGCAAACAATATTACGGCAGCGCAACATTGCAGCGGTTTCTTTTATGTAATTGATGACGCAGGCACAGGCAAAACACCAACAGCCTGCAGCGGTGTTAATGTAACCTACGCCGGTACACTTACAAATGGTACTACGTTTGGTGATGGTACAACTGATCTTTCCTTAACACGGGTGATACCGGGCTGGATCAGTGGCATTCCATTAATTAAGGAAGGCGGAAGAATACACTTATACATTCCACCATCATTAGGTTATGGCGACCAGGCTAATGGCCCTATCCCTGCCAACTCCATTTTAATCTTTGATGTTACACTAAATACGGTGTATTAGAACTATAGGCGAAAGGCAAGTAACTTTGCCAAAATCATTCTGTCTTGTCACACGAAGCAATTTCCGTATTCGATATATTCAAAATTGGCGTTGGACCTTCCAGTTCTCACACATTAGGCCCCTGGCGTGCTGCGCAGCGTTTTGTTCAAACACTTGTTAATACTGGCAAACTGCAAGCTGTAACTGGTCTGAAAGTTTTGCTCTATGGTTCTTTGGCTAAAACCGGCAAAGGACACGGCACCGACGTCGCCGTGAAACTCGGCCTTTGTGGCGAAGATCCCGTGACCTTTGAAGTAGACCAGATCACGCCCAAGATGAACGACATTGCCGCCATGAAACGATTGGTGCTGGGCGGCAAACATGAAATTGTTTTTGATCCTGCCGAAGACATAGATTTTCTCATCAGCGAAACGCTCCCTTTTCATCCCAATGCTTTGAGCTTTTTGGCTACCTTCCAAAACGGCGACAATATTTCTGAAACGTATTATTCCATTGGCGGCGGTTTTGTGGTGAAAGAAGGAGAGACGGATAATAAAGAACAGATCAATCTGGCGTTTCCTGTTAATACCTCCGATGAATTATTGCATTGGTGCATGAAAACCGGTTTGGCCATTCACGAGGTGGTGATGGAAAATGAATCGGCGTGGCGCTCCGAAGCCGAAACCAAAAATGGTGTGCTGAAGATCTGGGAAGTGATGCGAGACTGCACTTACCGGGGCTGTCATACTTCGGGCATCTTACCCGGCGGACTGAATGTAAAACGCAGGGCCGCCGAACTGAATAAAAAATTACTCAAAGGCAAAACATATAGTTCTCACCCCGAGTGGTTCAATACCATAAGGCAGGGTGGCAATTCTTTTCAATATATTTTAGATTGGGTAAGCTGTTTTGCTTTGGCCGTGAACGAAGAGAACGCATCGTTTGGCCGTGTAGTAACAGCGCCTACCAATGGCGCTGCCGGTGTTATTCCCGCCGTGCTGCATTACTATATTGTCTTTCACGAAAACGTTACAGAAGATAAGATCATACAGTTTTTACTAACCGCTTCCGAGGTAGGCAGCATTTTTAAAAAAGGCGCAACTATTTCTGCCGCTATGGGTGGTTGCCAGGCCGAGATCGGTGTTTCGTCAAGCATGGCAGCCGCTGCCCTTACCGAAGCTTTGGGCGGTACGCAAAGACAGGCATTGATGGCTGCCGAAATTGCTATGGAACATCACCTGGGTATGACCTGCGACCCTATTGCAGGACTGGTACAAGTGCCCTGCATTGAACGCAACACCATGGGCGCCATTAAAGCCATCACAGCATCGCAACTGGCCCTGCAAAGTTCTCCCGATTTTGCCAAAGTTTCTTTAGATGCCGTAGTAGAAACCATGTGGGAAACGGCTTTGGACATGAACAGCAAATACAAAGAAACTGCCGAAGGCGGCCTTGCCGTGAACATTCCTTTAAGCCTGAGTGAGTGTTAAGGTTTGGAGTTTGTACCTGCATTGATCCCTTATCCTGATTTGTGGAAAAATGGGGCAGCGGGTTTGCATGTTTATTCTATATTCAGTTGCCTGGTTGGCCGCCCTAATCTTCATTCCGCTAACTCATTGGCGGACAATATGGTTAACATTCTTTGCCAGGGCAAAAACATTTTTTACAAAGCCCGTAACATTTTTTGTAACGTCAAAAACATTTTTTGCAATAACCAAAACATTTTTTGCAAAGAGCTTTGCAAAAATTGCAAAGCCCGAAACATTTTTTACAATGGGCGTTGAAAAATTTGAGAGCCCCGTATCATTTTTTACAAGGCCTGAAACATTTTTTGCAAAGGCTGTTGAAAATTTTGTTGTCTTCAATACAAAAAATGCAACGTACAAAACAAATTTTGCAAAGAGGAATGCAAATTTTACAAAGCTCCATGTAAATTTTGCAAAGGGCTTTGCAAAAAATGTAAAGCACTATGTAAATTTTGTTTTTGAAGAGAACAAGGAAGATAGCTAAAGGCGGGGATAGGGGAGTACACTTCCTTTGTCGAGGAGTCCCCCGCAAAATTAATTTACTTTGATGCGCTGGCGAGACTCCTGGGGAAAGAGGAGCGGTAGCTTATTTAAATAATTCATGAACTAATTTATTGTAACTATTCGCATCTGCGTCTTTACGGTTGCTTACCCATATAAAGAATGTCGAGTCTGGGTTTACTATTGAGAAAACATTTCCTGCATTGGAAGCACCGCCGGCAAACTTCTCATTTATTTTTGATTCTGTCAGCCTTTGGATATAAGCAATTATAGCCTTTTTTTCTTTTTGCTGAACTGTCACCGTTTTGCTGATGACAGGCTTTAGGTTTTTATTTCCTATGTAAAATGGAAGAAAGTCACAATTGTATGGAAAGACGCGATAATCAGCATGAAACGTCTTACTTGAGTCAGCAAAGACAATAATTTCTTCTTTGTGTCCTCCCCATTCTCCGCACTCACTGAACCTGGCTTCAATAGAAAGTCTCATTTCATTATTAATTGCTCCAAATTTCATCGGGTCAAAAAAACTTACTTCCGTGTTTGGTTCGACAACAGCAGTTGAATCTTTGCAACTTGAGTAACTTATAATGATCGAAAAGAAAAAGAGGTTGGGAAACATTCTCATAGTCAGTTTTGTAGTAAGATGCTTCTTACGGGAGTTTCCACAACCACCACTCCTTTTTCTTTTCTTTCCCGACGGGTTTTCCGCCAAATTAACTGCTACCGGAAAAACTGTTTCTTAGGAACCCGTAGCAGAACGGTGCAATAAGCCTAGGGGTTCGTCAGGCACATGACGTAAAACCATGTCAGTAGCCGATTTTGTCCAGTCCCATTTTTTGACGAAGTGAAAGGTTATAAAGAAATTGCTCTTCTGCTGCCAATGGCTTTCTAAAACTTTTTTCAATGTCTTTTCCTTCTTTTGACCATAGTGGTGGAAGAATATGAAATACTTCATCTGCCTTTAGGTTCTGAACGTCTTTTTGCCATGTAGTCCACCTGATTCCTGAATAGAATTTGTTTAAGTCGCCGGTGAAACAAAACCAAATAAAGTCTTCATAAGTCATATTAAGAGCTTCCCATTGCAGATTGTCTGGCGATAAGTAATAAATGTTGTCTAAGTCACTTCCAAAAGAACCATAGTTGATAGCAAAGTATCCACCAGCCGCATCGTCGGCCACTAAAAAGAAAGCCGGTCTGTCGCCAAACTCTTTAAAAGCCTTTCCTTTATTCCAGTCAGGAAGTATCCTTTTCATTTTAGCGCTGCCAGAACCTAAAATTCTAATCCAACCATTGTCAATTAAAATGCCTCCTGTTGAAAAAACAATGGCTCCCATTATTGAACGAGTGGTCACTTGCGTTTTGTAAAGTGCATCTTTTGCTTTTGATGTGTCGACT
>JBQCHB010000147.1:0-2886 GCA_051955075.1 Flavisolibacter sp. | reverse complement strand
TTAACAGGCATTTTGTTAACTGGCATTGCAGGCTTTGCACAGGATACCACAAAGAAAAAAGAAGTGAATATTACTTCTACTTTCAAGCCCGTACTGAAAGAAGCTGCCAAGATCAACATCAACGCAACGCCGCCAACGCCTGATACGACGAGGCCCAAACTGCAATACAATATTCCTAATCAGAACCTGAACTTTGCTTTTCAGCCCGGCTCTTTAAAGCCGCTGGCTTTATCAATTGATACAGGTGGCCGGTGGAATAATGACAGTTACATAAAAGTGGGTTATGGAAGCTTCAAAACGCCTTTTGTACAGGCAGGCCTTTCTGTTGGTGATGGTAAAACAACAGGCCTGAATGTTTACGCCAAACATTTTTCTTCGAAAGGAAAAATTCAGAACCAGGATATGCTCCACACCAATATTGATTTGAATGCTTTTATTCAAACCTCCAATAATTTGGAATGGGATGCACGGTTTGGCGGCACGCAGGAGAAGTACAATAAATACGGTTTCGAACCAAAAACGCTTACGTTTCCTGAAGATTCCATCAACGTAAAGTTCCAAACCTGGAGCGGAAGATTAAGTTTTCACAACATCAACAGAACAGACCTCGGCCTTTCCTATGCACCGGAAGTAAAGATTGACGTATTTAATGATCAATTGAGCAATTCGGAAAGCAACAGCTATGTGAATCTGCCATTGAAAAAAACCATCGGTACCGATTTTGAAGCCGATGTTGCTATCGAAGCGAATCTTGCCCAATACAAACCCGAAGCCAAATCTCACGAAAAAAATAGTTTTGTTGTTATTTCTCCATCATTGCTGTACAAAAAACAAAATGTGTATGTGCAGGCGGGCATTAAACCATCGTGGGATAATGGTACATTTAAAACGTTACCCAATGTAATGGTTGAATTCAGTTCAAATGATCAACGCATTTCGTTCCAGGCGGGGTGGCTGGGTTATTATCGTAATTCCGGTTATCAATACATGGCAAATATGAATCCGTGGATATGGGCGCCTGACTCAATTTACAACTCACGCATCGAAGAAAGATATGCGGGCATTAAAGGCTCTGTCGGCGATCATTTTTCTTACGGCCTGAAAGCAGGTTATAATAAAATAAGCAATCAACCGCTTTTTGTAAATGATACGATTGCCGGTGGCAAATCTTTCCAGGTGCTGACCGAACCCGAAATAAAACAATTGAATTTTACAGGCGAGTTGGGTTATACTGTTGGAGAACAATTCTCCGTCATTTCAAACATTAGTTTTAGCAATTACAATACCGATGCTTATGCAAAGGCCTGGGGCTTGTTGCCGTTGGAGTGGAACACTACCATGCGTGTGCAGGTATTGAAAGATCTGTATGCCAATGCCAACCTCTTTGCTTTTGACGGCCCGTGGTCTTATTCAAAAGATGGCCGAAAAAAGCTGCAGGGCGCAATGGATTTAAGCGCTGGACTTGAATTTAAAGTGGCAAATAATATTAAAGTATGGGCACAGTTCAATAATATTTTAAACAAAGAATACCAGCGTTGGAATCAATATCCAACTTATGGCTTTAATTTATTGGGCGGAGTTGTATTTTCGTTCGCTCAAAAGAATTAAGGTGCTGAGTTTACTTACCAAATATTTGTTGCAATACCGCCGGCTTTCCATTCCGCATGTGGGTACGTTTGAACTGGTGCAGCAATCGCCGGAGTTTAACGTGGTAGATAAACTTATATCGCCCCCTTCGTTCCGTTTGAACTGGAACAATAATGATGTTTTGACCGATCACCAATTGTCTTACCTGGCGGCTTCTTTCCATTCTAATAAAGAAAAGATACGTGAAGAACTGGATGCTCTCGGGAAAAGAATACAATCTAATGCTCAGAAAAAAGCTTTCAACTGGAATGGAATAGCTGCCCTGCAGGCAGACAATGGAAAGTTTGAAGTGGAAAGAGACCTGTTGCAACTTGATGGATTGGAAACAGTACCTGCACATAAAATTATCAGGCAAAACGTTGAACACAGCATGCTGGTTGGTGATCAGCAAATGACATCACAGCAAATGACGGACGCTTTCCGCAAAAAGCAAAAAAGAAAGTCATACGCAGTTGTTATTGGATGGGTCTTGTTTTTTCTGACGCTTGTTGCTATCATCTTTTTATTATACAAAAGCGGTTTCAATCCATTGGCTTCGGGGTTGAGATAAAAGTTTGCAGAGTAAAAAGGTGTATTGATTGAGATTTTTATTTTTCACTTTTGAATTTTGAATTTCTCTTCAATTTGCTGAATCTTTTGCTTTGACTATTTTGCAGCCCTTTATGAGCAAAGTGCATTATACAAATTGCCCCGTTTGCGGCAGTGAGCATATCAATCCTTTACTAACTGTAAAAGATCACTCGGTGAGCAGTGAAGAATTTGTGATCTGGCAATGCAGTAATTGCAGTTTACGCTTTACACAGGATGTTCCAGATGAATCTTCTATCGGTCCGTATTACCAGTCGCCTGATTATATTTCGCACAGCAACACCAGTAAAGGTTTGCTCAATAAGCTTTATCAAAAAGTTAGAAAATTTACGCTGCAAGAAAAGGCTTCGCTCATTATTCATTATACTACATCAAAAGGAAATTTATTGGACATTGGGGCAGGCGTTGGCGCGTTTGTAAACGAAATGCAAAGCAGGCAATGGAAAACAACGGGCATTGAGCCTGATGAGGGAGCAAGGGCACAGGCAAAGAATTTGTTTGGAATTGATTTACTGGTTACATCCTCTTTAGACAATCTTCCGGCTAAAAGTTATGATGCCATTACGCTTTGGCATGTGTTGGAACATGTGCATTCCCTGCACCAATATGTTGAGCAGTTGAAAGATCTTTTAAAAAATGGAGGAAAGATAT
>JBQCHB010000146.1:0-4037 GCA_051955075.1 Flavisolibacter sp. | reverse complement strand
GCAACCGTTGCTGAAATTTACGAGTTAATATTTCTGATTGATTGGTATCACGAGTTGGACCTTCCCTATATCCTGTGGGGGTTTCCCGAAGAATCATTAGAGGATGAAGCAACCTATGACTTATGCTTTTTTGGCCCCTACACAATTCATCCCACAAAAATTATAACTCCAGCTCAGATTGATAAGGCAATAAAAAAAGTTTACGAAAATTACTATGGTTAAATTCCGAAAAGTATATCTGGACTAATTTTACAAGTACAATGACGATAATCTTCTGATTAAGTTGCCTACAGTTTCCGTTGAGATTGACGGATTATAATCTGAAATACCTTCGTGGAGTCAGTGAATATATTGCATACAAGACAATGCATACTAGCCGATTTGAAAGTAAAAGCGGACCCGCGGAAGAACTATCTAAACGTTCTTTTAAGTCTACGAAGCAACTCCGGCAGTTTTATAGTTATTCCTTTCAGCTTTAGGTTGTCAACTGTTGCCAAACCTCCAAATATGTCTTCATTTCCTGCTCTCTTTGACTCATAAGAACTATCCTTTGAGATAAAAGATTGTAATTGGTAATTGGCTATGGTAAGAGCTTTGATTGTTTCTTCTTTAGCCTGCAATATCGCCTTGGTTAGTTCGATTTGGCTTTTAAGATGAAGAATATTCGCTCTCCATTGTATCACGGCAATATCACCATTGGAAATTTCATCATTCATATTATTTGGAGCTTCCGTGTAAATCAACAGCGCTTTGTATATCATTTCTAATGCTTGATCTTTTCCTACTGGTGTTACTGTAAAAAGAACCTTGCTGGATTGTTCTTTAATTGAAGTCTCTGCATCTATTCCTAGATCCGACAAAAATTGAGCAAAATACATTAGGTATTGATTGCAAGCCGCTTTAATTTCTTTGGGAAAGTGATATGCGACTATAATTGAGTCCGAACTGTACTCATCGTTTAGAATTTCAAGTGTATGCAAGTACGCTAATTTGAGTTTATCGACTGCTTCCTCTATAAATTCTTTAATGGGCTTGTCTGTATGTGAAATTATTATCTCCATTCCAAAAAAATCACCGACCAACTCGTATCTACGATCATCTGCCTCAATTAAATTAACTCCTTCCGCCGCAGAAATCAAATTTTTGTATTGGTCAACAAAAGCTCCAATAGAATATGGTTTGTCCCATTTCAAATAATTGATTTCGGGATGCAGCAATATATACTTGTCATCTTCTATCATACTCGGAAAAGCAATAGAAATATTTAGTGGATATTCACCCCAGGAAACGACGAGAGTGTAACTGATGTAATCAAAATAATCTTTCAGTTCATCAAATGATAGATTGATCAACTTTTGAAATGTGTCGTCTGACTTTACAAACAAATGTCTAAAAGAAATGCTGGATTCAGTATCGATTCGGTTGTCGATTACAATTCTTTGCATTCCATTTTTTTCATTTGGATTGCCATTAGACTCTTCTATAAATGTAATTTTCATACAACGCATTTATTTATCGGCTCCATTGGTGAACAGTGATTGTTCCTCTCTTTTGTATTCATTTAAATTCTTCCTACAAATTACTCCAACTTCACGTTATAAGACAGTAAGAAACCATCAAAACGGCAGCACTGTAGTACATATTCCTTAAAAAATACAAGAAAGTGTTTAAATCGAGAGTTGGTTAACGCAATACCTATAGAGAGACTTGGCTCAAAAAAAATTGTTCTCAAATAACACAGAATTTTAGTTCTTTTAGTGCTTAACAGTGTCTTATTAAGGATATTTCATCCCAAATTTTATAATTTTATCCACTATGGCAACCAGTACACTAAAAATACTCAGAGAAATAAATGATTATACCCAGGAGTTTGTTGCAGAAGACATTTTGGGCATTAGCCAAAATACTTACTCCCGCTTGGAACAAAACCCCAATAAGATTAACGCTGAGCAGGCACAGAAGCTCTCTGATTTATATAAGGTTAGTATTGCCAACTTACTTTCGGAGGCGACGCCTATAATTACATTTCAATCTAAATCAATTTCTGAAACCACTGGCGCAGCCGGTTACCAACAAACAAACACTAATAATTTTCATGATGGCGAAGTGAAAGCGTTAAGAGAACAGAACGAACTTTTGATGAAACAAAACGCCGAATTGATGGATTTGGTAAAAGCACTGGGCGGCAAATTGTTGGGTAACAAAGAATAACGCCTTTCAAGTAAGTGATTTTTGGTTTATACGGATTCGGTAAGCCTTTCTCCCAACAATTCCATTAATCTTATATTCTGTTGCTGAAGATGCTCAATTTGATCTTGCAGCTTTTTTATTTCTTCTTTTTTAGAAAACAAAATTTCATCAATTCCCCTGTCATTGTACTGGTGATTGATATAACCACTACTGCTACCAGAACCGTTTATGAAAGTGCAATTGGAATACATTACTTCAGCCTGCATATAATGCACATTTTCATCTGCTATAAAAAGTTGTTTAGGTACCCGATATAGTTCAGACAACTTTTCCGCTATGATATCATTTACTTTGATCCTCCCGTTTTCTATATCCATATATAATTCGAGCGACAATCCAATCTTCTTTGCAACATGTTCTGGTTCCAACTTCATGTATTCCCTAAAAGAAATTAGCCTAAAAGAAACGCTCATAAAATTTTTATTTTTTATTTTTTGACGATTTCCTCTTTTTGAGTGCTATTTGATCACCTGACTTTGAAGGTCTGTTAAGTGTCTTTTTATTATATTCTTTTATTTCTTCTTCGGTTAATGAAGTTTTTTTAATGACTTTATAATTGGCTTCTCCTTTCTTAGGTTTAGTTGGAGGCAGAATCATAATAGTTAATCTCACCAAATCATTTGATAAAGGCCCTTCTGGCATCAGGTCAGCAATTTTAACCTTCAAAGCTTTTGCTATAAGATTTATATGTCGGGGATTATAAACTGCACTTTGATTAGGGTTTTCAACTCTTCCAATAAAACCCTCTGCAAAACCAATTTCGATTGAAAGAGCAACTTGGGAGAATTTCTCTTTCCTTAATTCGCGAACTCTTTCTATGATAAACCAATCAATTTCTGCTATGACTTTTTCTATTATTTTCTCTTTGCCTGCCATTTGGCAAACAAGGATTAATTAAAAGCTGCCTGCAAATGCCTATAGTGATGTATTAATTTATTACCTTTATTATCATGGGATTGCCCCCCAAAAAAATATTCTAATTAAACATTCAGAGCTCAATTTGAAACGATATCCCTCTGATATAAATTTTACTTTGGTAGGTGAGCAAAGCTTTATCAGCTTCTATCGCAATCACTATACTTCCTTCTGTTTTTTTGCGAACCGCTTTGTAAATAATTTAGTTATTGCAGAGGACATTGTAGGAGACATTGCGCTCAAGTTATGGGAGAAAAGGGGAGAATTGGAAAACATTGGCTCTTTCAAAGCATACTTCTATACCAGCATTCGCAATGCCTGCCTCAACTGGATAAACAAAGAACAAAGCAAATTAAAAAACGAAACGGCCTACAAGGCTTCTGCCCTTCCAATTGAGCAAACAACTTTGGAAAACATCATCCGTACAGAAACTTTTCGGGAGCTTGAAACAGCCATCCACTCCCTGCCCGCGCAATGCCGCAGGATATTTATTAAGCTTTTTATCGAAGGCAAATCCCTTTCAGAAACGGCTGAAGAAATGAAACTCTCTTTATTTACGGTTAAGGCACAAAGGCAGCGGGGAATTAAGTTGCTGCGTAAGCAGCTTATTGGACCGTTGTTCTTTTTGTGGATAATTTTTTTGTTTTTGCAAAACAATCCAACATGTACTATAGCCGCGGGATGATAATTGAAAGAATATTTTCTTCAAAGGATTTATCTATCTACTAAAGGTCTTGAACTCTGTTATTTTTTAAAGTTATTTAACTCCTTTTTATACTGGTGGATCAAATACTCATTGAGCTTCTTGAATTTTTGTAATTCTCTGATACGACTGTCAAGTGTCTTGACTTTGCTTTTCTTAGCCAATTCTT
>JBQCHB010000145.1:0-4064 GCA_051955075.1 Flavisolibacter sp. | reverse complement strand
TCTTTGTCCAGCTGTATTTACTGATGCTGCCATCGGCATCACTACCGCTTCCACTTAAGGTTACACTGCTCGTTGGCAAAGTAATCGTCTTATCAGCGCCGGCATTTGCTACAGGAGGCTGATTGGTGGCCGGTGCAGATGAAGGTATAGTACCTTTTTTAAACTGCAGCATCCACTCATATATGTTTAAACCGTCTTCGCGGTAAGTGGGCACATAGGTTCTTGACCAACAATTATGCGATGTACTGCTATAAATAGTTTTCTTTACAGGCAAAGAAGGATTTCTTGCTTTTATATAAGCAACAAAGTTGTTAGTATATGCAACCGGAACTGTTGGATCCTGGTCATTGTGAACAGCCCAAACCGGAACATTTGCATCGGCAATTACATTAGCCCTTGCTGTGGTAGCCGAATAAGCTCCAGCCATAGGTACAATAGCAGCAATGCGCTTATTGTAAAGTGCAACGTCGCTGGCAGTAGCCCAAACAGCGCCTCCGCCCATACTAAAACCGGTAAGGTAAATGCGGCTTGCATCTACTTTATAATGACTTAACGCATAACTAATTACTCCGTTTATATCAGCACCTGTGGGCCATTTTACAAACTGAGGTGAGAGAACTATAAATTTAAAAGTTTGATTATTTACCGTAAATGATACAGGAAATGTTCCTTTATTAATAAGTAATGGAGGTCCGTTACGCATAACCTTTGGAAGGTTAAGTGTTGATCCGTCTCCTAACTCGCCTATTCCATGAATAAAAATCAAAAGTGGATAAGTGGCCGTTCCTGATGCACTGTAACCTTGGGGCAAATACTCTATATAGCCTTTGGAATTAGCAATCATAGAAGTATTGTAACGAAGCGTTTGTACTTGCGCTGAAACCTTTTGGCAAAAACTAATACATAAAAATGCCATCAGAGCGAGTACAGAATGAATACGTTGGCGCTTGTTCATAATTCTTTTAGTTTTTCTTTGATCCATTAAAAAGTGTGAGGACAATGTGTTGGTGTTCGATAGAATTAGTTAAGAAGTGATTTCACCTGATCGTATGACAAACTCATTAAATCTCCAACCGAGTGACCGTTTGCTTGAAGCGTTTTTAATTCATCGGGAGTAATAACAAGATAAGTGAAGGCATTTCCGGAAGCGGGAGAATAGGTTCCGTAAGAATCGCACAAAATCAAAATGCTTCCTTCTGAAATCTGATGATACCAATAAGACGAAGATTTTTTATTCTCGTAGGGAAGTGATTGAATAGCCTCACCATTTTTCTGATAGGCTAACACAAGGCCTTTTGCAACTACATCTGCAGTAATAGCCTGATCATTTATTTTAGTATAAAAGACTGTGTATTTTTTTTGTTTTGACTGCTCCCAACTAGAAGGAGACTGCCATGTTTCAGCAACTGTAGTGGCTGCTTCACTTAGTTCATTTGTTGTTTGAGGTACTTCAGGAGTTGTTTCTTCCCTAAAATCATTCTTTCTGCAAGAAAAAGTCAATAGCATAATTGCTACAGGTACAAGTGGCTTGAGGTTTTTCATGTTCTGCTTTTTAGGTGTTTTATTTTTGCCCCGTGCGGCATAAACCATACCAATTTTTTGTAGAAAAAAATTACCAGTGCCATTTTTTGCTGCATACTGTTTTTTTATTGTTAATACACATAGTAAAACCCTTATCGGTAAGGCAATTCAAGGGTTTTTAAATATTTTTTAAACATTTAAAAAAACCCTTGTTTATGGTCTATTTTATAAGCTCATCAGTAACGATTGCGGCCTCATCATTAATGGAAAACTTTTAGTGTGTTTTGATTAAAATCACTTTGTTTTGGCTTTTTTTACACGATTTAAATGTGTAATGTGCTTTTGGCCAGACTTTTGTGAGGGCAGGGAAAAAAGTCGCCAATGTCCATCAGATCCATCCTATTTCTACTCTTGCTTACTTGTTTATCTTTTGTTATTAATGCTCAAAAACTTTATAATGATAAAATAGACGTACAAGCGGGCAGCCAAACAGATTACCGAAATGCAGTTATTTATTTGCCCGCCAATTATTCTACCGCCAAAAAATATCCGCTGGTTATCTACACACATGGTGTAGGAGAAGCAGGTACCGATGTTAATAAGCTATACACTACAGGCCTCCCCAAAGTTTTAAAAGATGGCTATCGTCCGCCATTCGATTTTGTAATGATAGCGCCACAAAGAAACTCTTACAGTGTAATGCCCGAGTGGATTCCAGGCATACTTGAAGAAGCTCAAAAACGTTGGAGCATAGATGCGAACCGTGTTTATGTAACAGGTATAGATGCAGGCGGATGGGCCGCTTACGGATCGCAATTAGATGTAAGTGCTGATCTTTCGAAAAAAGTTACAGCCATTGTTATTAATTCCGGGGTTACACAAAATGCCGACACAGAAAACTTTGATTGGTGGACACAAAGCAAAACACCGCTTTGGTCCGTTGTAGGTGAAGCAGACGTAAGCTATGCACACTACAATGGCTATATGGTTGATGAAGTGAATAAAAGAGTACCAGGACTAGCTACCCTGACTCTGCGTAGCAACGTAGCACACGGTGGTTGGGATGATGTATATAAAGGCCTTGTGAAAAATGGCACAAAGAACATGTGGGAATGGTTGTATCAATTCGACAGAGCATCTACAAGTTTTCCAAAGCCTTCTTCTACAACACTGCCTGCAACTTCGGATAATACAAGTAGTACTACTGTTCCAACCGGCGCTACAAGATATATTAAGGTAAATATTTTTGGCGGTACAGCAGCCTATTCCAACACGCAGTGGAACAACTGGAACATAGGCTTAGCCTATCAGACCAATACGTCTTCCGCAAAACTAAAATATACCGATGGAAGCCTTTCAACAGTTTCTCTCAAACTGAGCGAAAGCATGGATGTGAATGATAATACATCTTACTATGGTGCTGGTATGGCGCCTGCAGAAGTACTGCGTTTTACAAGCTATTCAAGAAACCCAAGAACACTTACTGTTAGCGGCCTATCGCCTTCGATAAAATATGGCTTTGAATTTTATGCAAGCAGAAGGAACGCCGATAATTCTACCAAGTTCACCATTAATGGTACGGTCAAATCCGTTGTAGCATTTAATAACCTTACCAATAAGGTTGTATTTACCGGAATCTCTCCAGATGCAACAGGTCAAATCAAAGTGACCATTGCAGAAGGTACTACTTATAATTATTTGAACGGGCTTACCATTACCGAAGGAAGTAGCAGCACTACCAGCGACTCCCAATTACCTGTGGCATCTCCAACAAGTCATACCATTTATCCTAAAGGAACAAGCATTTATTTACCTAATGGATTAGGAATAGCAGACTTAAAGCCAGGAGATACACTTAATATTCCTGCAGGTGTTTACTCTTTAATTGATTTAGGAAATTTCAGAGGCACAGCAGACAAACCTATTATTATTCGCAACAAAGGAGGCCAGGTAATTGTTAACGGGCAATTCAGATTTTCAAACAGACCAGAACATTTTAAACTGTTAGGCAACGGTTCGTCTGGTATTACTTATGGTTTTAAGATAGATGGGAAAAACCTCACCAGCAGTGGTATTTCAGCCTTTGGTACCGATTTCGAAATCGCTTACACAGAAACAATGAATACAGGAAATGGTTTCTTCATCAAAAAGAATCCTGTAGCTGATGATCCTTATTCAAAGTTCCCCAACTACACAATGAAGGATGTAAGTATTCACCATAACTATGTACACAATACCCGCGGAGAGGCAATGTACATTGGCCATACAGCACCTGACGGTGGTCAAAATGGAGACCCTACCCTTCCTGTAAGAATGCAAAATGTTGAGATAGCCTATAATATTTTGGAATATACCGGGTGGGACGCTATTCAATTATCAAACGCTACTACCGGAAATAAAATTCATGATAACATCATCCGGAATTTTGGTACAGCTAACAAGTACTCACAACAAGCTGCAATTTTAATGGGCGCCAACACTACCGGAGCTATCTATAACAATACTATAGAAAACGGGACAGGTAACGGCATCCAGGTTTTTGG
>JBQCHB010000144.1:0-27798 GCA_051955075.1 Flavisolibacter sp. | reverse complement strand
CACGCACTTGCACAAAATAACTTTGAAGTATTGGAGATGTACAACAAACAATTTCCCAAAGCAGCTGGCACTGTTTCCGAGGAGTTGGTTTTTATTGTAAGGAAAGGATGAACGAACGCAGAAAGTATTTGCATATTCAAGACATTTAGACTTAGTTCTTAACTTCAACAATATATTTCAATGCGCAAAACTTTACGTGCTGCAATGAGACGATTCCTATTCATATTTCCACTTATAGTTTTAAATAGTTTTTGTACGGGGCAAACAAAAAAAGAACAACAATTTAAAGCCACAGTCCAACAAATTGTTATTGCATTTTCAAAACAAGACAGTGTGGCAATTTCCAAATTCATTCATAAAACAATTGGCGTATACCAATTACACAGGACAGGTGTATTTGATCATTACAATCATTTTAAGACACTAGGTTTTTCTGATGCCAGCTATCCGCAAGTTTTGTTTAGAAGTTCAAAAGGTATACAACTACTTCCCCTTACATACACAACACTTCCCACATGGAGCTGCGACAATGAAAGTTGGAGTAAAAAAGGATTGTTCGCTGACACAACTAAAACCGATCATCTTCTTTCAAAAATTTGTAAGGACAGAAACAAATATGTGCCGGACAATATTTCTGACAAAACAATACGTTTTTTTAACGACTTAGAAAACAAAAGCAGGCGCATAGTTTTGTATGATGATAATAGAATTGAATTAGTCTTTTACCTAAGCTACTTGAGCAATCGATGGTTTCTAACCATCGTTGACAATGTAAGTTCTGACTGTAGCGTATAAAAGAATAGCAGCAATTACAGGGTACGTTTTTTGTGCACCAGACAACACAACCCAAAGTTCAAAAATATCAAATGACGGAAGAACATAAACGAATAGAAGATAACGCAAAGAGATCTGTACCGCTTGAACAATGGGGGCCTTACCTCAGCGAACGCCAGTGGGGCACCGTGCGTGAAGATTACAGTGAAGATGGCAATGCCTGGAATTATTTTCCTTTTGATCATGCCCATTGCCGCACTTACCAGTGGGGCGAAGATGGACTGGCCGGCATTTCGGACAAGTTTCAAAACCTTTGCTTTGCCGTGGCCCTGTGGAATGGCAAGGATGATATTTTAAAGGAAAGATTATTTGGTCTGCGCAATGGTGAAGGCAATCATGGCGAGGATGTAAAAGAATTGTATTACTATCTCGACAACCTGCCCACGCATTATTATATGGAGTATTTGTACAAATACCCGCAACAAAAATTCCCTTACCAGCAATTAAGAGAAGCGAACGGGCAGCGTTCGAAACACGAACCTGAATACGAAATACTAGACACAGGTGTTTTTAACAACAACCGTTATTTCGATGTATTGGCGAGTTACGCCAAGCAATCATCAACCGATATTTTTATAAGGATCGACATTACCAACCGCTATATAAAAGCTGCGGGCATTACCGTGTTGCCTACTTTGTGGTTTTCAAAGCAAGGTATTGAAGAAACGGCGCCGGATGTGCCTTTCATCAGCTATCATACTCCGGCCTCGGTAAAGGCAGCACATGAAAAATTAGGCGATTATTATTTCTATTGCAGGCAGCCGCAGGATATGCTTTTCACCAACAACGAAACAAACCTTTTTAAAGTAACCGGCCAGCCCAACGAAAGCATTTTTGTAAAAGACGCTTTTCATGATGCCATCATCAAAGGCGAGAACCGTGAAGCGCTACGTGATAAAAGAAGCGGGACAAAGTTTGCCGCTGTATATAAATTAAGAATACCTGCAGGCGGCACCAAAACCATTTATTGCAGGTTAAGCAAAGAGCAGCACGACAAGCCTTTTCAACCCGGCTTTGAACAGATGTTTTCTATACGTAAGCAGGAAGCAAATGATTTTTATGCAGCCATTTTGCCCGGGAGCTTTGATAACGATATGGTACGCATTCAGCGGCAGGCCCTGGCGGGTTTGTTGTGGAGCAAACAATACTATGCTTTTGATGTGGAAGAATGGTTGCACCGGTCTGATGGTATTGCTGCCTTCAGCGAACAGCGGCTGCACGGCCGCAACCACGACTGGCAGCATTTGAAAAACCAGGACATTATCTCTATGCCCGACAAATGGGAATATCCGTGGTATGCCGCATGGGATCTTGCTTTTCAATGTATTTCCATGGCAGTGGTTGATCCCGTTTTTGCCAAGCACCAATTGCTGCTGATCATGCGTGAGTGGTACATGAAACCGGATGGGCAATTGCCTGCGTATGAATGGAACTTTGGTGATGTGAACCCACCGGTACATGCATGGGCTGCCTTGCAGGTATACACAATTGAAAAAGAGAAGAACGGCACCGGCGATGTAGCATTTCTGAAAAGAATATTTCAAAAGCTGCTGATCAATTTTACCTGGTGGATCAACCGTAAGGACCGCAACGGCAATAATATTTTTGAAGGCGGCTTTTTAGGCCTGGATAATATCGGTGTTTTCAACAGGAGCTTTCATGGCGACAACATGCAGCTGGCGCAGGCCGACGGTACAAGCTGGATGGGAACGTATGCACTGAACATGATGGATATAGCGTTGGAAATTGCCGTGCATGATGATTCGTTTGAAGATACGGTCACTAAGTTTTTTGAACATTTTATATTGATAGCTGAGTCGCTGAACGAACACCATTTGTGGAATGAAGAGGATAAGTTCTTTTACGATGTTTTGTTTACACCTGGCGCATCGCCTTTGCCGTTGCGCATTCAATCTATTGTAGGTCTTACTTCTTTGTTTGCCGTTTCCACCATCAGCAAAAACAAATTAGACAAGCTGGAAGATTTTAAAAAGCGTTCCAGTTGGTTTGAAAACTACAGGAAGAACAATAACAAGTTTTGGCCGAACGAAGAACGCAGCGATGGTGAAGAAATATTATTGTCTTTGATCCGGCGTGACAGGCTTGTTTATCTGCTGGAGCGATTGCTGGATGAAAATGCATTTCTTTCGGATGGAGGTGTAAGAGCCTTGTCGAAATTTCACCAGCAAAACCCTTACTCGGTAGCGATAGATGGCAATGAATATTCCATAAGTTACGACGCGGGAGATTCTACTTCCGATATTTTCGGCGGCAACTCCAACTGGCGCGGACCCGTGTGGCTGCCTATTAATTTTTTGATCATTCAATCTATTAAAAGATACGGCACCTTCTATGGCGACAGCTTGCAGGTAGCATACCCAACCGGTTCGGATAACAAAATCAATTTATGCCAGGTAGCCAACGAACTTACAAAGAGAGTGGTTAGTTTGTTTACAAAAGATGAAGAAGGCCAACGCAAGATTTATGAGCAATACAATTGGTTTTACCAGCAATCAGGCAATGAGCATCTTATTTTATTCTATGAATATTTTCATGGCGATAGTGGCAAGGGCCTTGGCGCCAGCCATCAAACCGGCTGGACGTCTTTGGTGGCCAGGTTGATCGGTGAGTATAATGATGTTTGATATTGATCTTTGTGCAAAAGGTGAAATGTAAAGATGCCGGCGTTTCACCTTTTTATTCAGTATTTATTTCCTTTCAAATCGCATTACCGCTACGTCGTCTTTTATCAATGTAAGTGCGTTGCCTTCGACAGAATAATGATCTACTGTTTTCAATATGTCTAAGAACGCCTGCTCACCTTCGCCGGGACATGCCATTTTCGTCATCATAAATGGTTCTGTAAAATTGATTTGATCATTCCCCGCATGCAGGGCGCCACTAAATGAATTGCAACTTGTATTTCCGGAAAACCTGTTGCTTGTCAAATCAAATTTGATAAAGGGTTTACGGCCTGGATATAATCCTTCAAAAGCGATCCTTCTCCCCGAAATATAATTTAACTCCCAGGCACCTTCAAGCGTTGGCATAACCTCTGTATTATCCGGCAATTTTTCGGCAAGGTATATATAAGGTGCATGAAAATGATGCACAAATACTTTGGTCTTGTTGTCGGGATATAATTTATAATATGCTTCGTCGGCCAGCAATACAACCGTGCTGCCTGTTCTTACATAATCCTGGCTGTTGTAATAAACCGGCGGCACAAAGCCCGGCAAATGTTCTTTGATAGATTTGGAAACATATTTTCCCAGGTATTTTTGATAATTCTTTGCCGCTTTGTTGCTGGGTTTATCTATTCTTCCAAAGGCATATCGCAACAACCATCGCTTTGGCCATTTTTGTTTTTTGATGAAAGCTTTAGCATTGGTAAAAGGATTGGTGGTATTAAAATCGCACAGCGTTTGAATAGACGTAGGCGTTTCCGGAACCCAATCGGCAGAATTAACAACATTGTAGGCCCAACCATTTTGCGTCATAGCTTCATAATCATAAGCGAAAAAAAGATTACCGGGTTTAGGGCCGGCACTGCAATAGGTTTTGAAACGGATATCAGCCGGCAGTACATTTTGTTTTTGCAAATTGTACAGATAAGCCGTCAGCAAATAGGCAATGGCGCCACCCTGGCTATGACCCATGATCAAAACATCTTTTACACCTTCTTTATATAGCGAATCAATTTTTGGTAAAATATCTTTTGATAAAAACGCAGTGCTCACTAACCAACCTACGTGTACTGCAGCTTTTGGATCATCGGCCAGATGATATTGAAAGCTGTCTTTTTCTGAAAGCTGTAACCATCCTTTGGCAGGCACCATGGCAGCATAAAAATTAGCCATCCAGCTTATGGAACTGGTGGTAGTTCCCCTGATGCTGATCACGGCAACATTGTCGTTACTGCTCCAAAGGTCCCAACGGTTATCAAGCCCTACCACAGGCGACCGGTAAACAAAATGAAAACGCTGTGGCGCCGCAATTTTTTTGAAGTAAGAAGAATCGCCAAGCCTTGATGACACTCTTAATAATTCTATGTATTCGCTTTTGTCAAACCCCGGCTTTAAATGTTGTGCATTTGCAATACACAAAGAAATTACGAAAATGAAAAGTAAAAATATCCTGACCTTTATCATACTGCATTAAGAATATTTAGCAAGATAAATATTAACAGTTTTCAACTTTTGGTGTGGCAAGCATTACTACACCTTTGTTCCTTCATCTAGCCTTCTTCTTTCCTCGTTCCGCCATTCCTGCTCCTCTTCCTCTCTTTTTTCTACAAACCACGAAGCAACATAAGCCGTAAAAGTGCCGAACAAACCCACACCCACTGTTATTAATGCAACAGCAATGATCCTGCCTTCCGGTGTTACAGGGTATTTATCGCCATAACCCACGGTAGTAATAGTAACATAGGCCCACCACAAGGCATCGCCTGCGGTTTTAATATTGCTGTGGGGCGCATCTTTTTCAACATTCAAAATGCCGATAGCAGAAAAGATCACCATCAATATAGCAATGATGCCTACCGAGGTAAAAGCACCTTTTACCTTATTGCTGAAATAATATTTTGTAAGTGCACGCACGGAGCGAAAAGCCCTCAGCACCCGCAATAATTGCACAATGCGAAAAAGACGGGCTGCTAAAAAAAGTTCGAAGACAGGAATGCTGGAGACGAGATCGATCCATCCCCATCGCATATAATGCCATTTGTTTTTAGCGGAGAAAAAGCGGATCAGGAAATCGGCAAAAAAAATAACGCAGATGCCGTAATCTATATCGCGTAGCAACCTTATGGTTTCGGGCGAAAGTTTGCTAAAAGCATCGATGATCAGCGTTACAATGACATAAATAGATAAAACAAAAACAAGAACATTGAAAGGATGCAAAGCCTGTTTTTGTTTTAAGCTGATGCGCATAAGGTTTACAAGTTTGGAGTTTTTGGGTTTTAGGTTCTTAAATTAAGAAAGTCCTGTTTTGTGTGTCTATGCTTTGAAGAATTAGTTTTGGTGAAAAAAAATTATGATCCTATTTCGGATTTATCCAACCCTATGCAACAGCGAAAAGCTTTAAAAACCATCCTCAAACACTCTACGTTTCAACTTATATAAGGCCGATTACAAAATGAGTTTTCGATTCAAAGAACCCAAAGCCAAAAACTCAAAACCCGAAAAATTTATCCCATTTTCTGCTTGTCAAATTTTTCGTTCAGGATGCGTAATCTTTTGCAGAACATTTTTAAAAAACCTTTGGCAATTTCAGGCCTGGAGTCGAGTAATTCGAAAAAAGGTTCCTGGTCAATTTTAAAAAGATAACAATCGGTATAAGCTTTCGCCGAGGCACTCCTGCTTTCTGCATCAATGAGTGACAATTCACCAAAAACTTCCTGCTCTTTTAAAACAGCAAGCGTTGTTTTTGATTTGTAAATTTCAATCTCGCCCTGGTAAATGATATACATACTATCGCCCAGGTCGCCTTCTTTAAACAGCACTGTGCCTTCTTCCAGTTCCATGTCCTGCATCAAAGGCGCCAGGTCGGCCAATACGTTTTCAGGCGTGTCTGAAAAAATGCTAAGAGATTTTAGCAATAATACTTTTTCAATCAGTAACAGATGTTCGTTCTTGGAGACTTGCATATTTAAACATTTAATATTTTGTATGCATACCGTGCCGTTTCACTTAACAACGGATGGTCTGCTTCCATATAGCGGCTAATTAAATTGTTGCTGATGTTATGGTGTTGCTTGTTCGATGTGTAAATAGAGCAGGCTTTCGTCCAGTAATCGTATTTAAAATCTTCTGTTGCCAAAATAGTAATGAGTATGTTTTCAACATCTTTGAAAAAACTTCTTGAATATAGTTTGCGCAGGGCGTGTGTTTTGTGCTCAATATCTCCCGCTTCAAAAATCAGATTGAAGTAAATGGCGTGTTCTTTTTTTACCGTCATTTCAATTACTTCCATGGCGTTGGCAATAGCTTCCTTCTCCCCCGACCTGAAAGCGTAACGGACATCTTTTATTTTCTCCTTATCGTATAGCAGCGCAAAAATGTAAAGCAGGGTGTCTCTTAAATTTATTAACTCTAACTCAAGAGAATCAACCAGCAATTGATATTTCGTTTGATATGGTACCAGCAGTTGCTGCATGTATAAAATGCCTGCGCAATAACTCAGGCATTTATGCGCCTGCTCTTCGAAAAAAACTTTTTGTTCGCCATTACTCGCATAACCCGTTTGGTGAAATGTTTTAATGATGATATGCGGATAACCCGGCAATTGATCCATAAGGTGAAGCAGCGTTTTGTGCGATCTTCTCCCTCCTATCCTGCCGATCAGGCGTATCAATCTTTCAGCCTGCCTGGGTGTGCATTGTCCTTCCATGATAAATGATTCAAGCAGTGGAAGCGACCTTTCACCTGCCACGTATAAAGCTTCCACAACCAATTTTTCATTGAAGTGAAACTTTCCCAACAGTGTATTCAATAGTTCTTCATCTGCTATTTTACCTGCAGCCATGAAAGCCTCTTTCATTACTTCAGTATCAGGATCGTTCATTAGTTGCAGCACCTCGTTCTTATACAAATCATCTTCCAGGTCCTGTAATATAAGCGCCGCCGTCTTCCTGCTACCGGCTGCTTTTGAATTAACCATTTCAGAAAGCCGGGCCTCCGCCGCCTGCCTGCTATAAGCATTGCCATATTTTAAAACTCCGGTAATCGCTGCCCGTTGAACATCGGGTTCTGCATCATTAATAAAAGGCAAAATTTCTTCTTCCTTAATGTTTATTTTGCTAAGTGTTTTTATGGCTTCTGCTTTTAATGCAGCATCTGTGTCGGAAAATAATATCTCTCTCACTTTGTCTTCGGACCGCACAATGTTTTTTTGATTCGCCATTTGAATGGCCTGTTTCTTTATCAATCCCGATGGATGTTCGAATGCCGACAATACAATTTCATCGTCGAAAATATGAGGGTGCGCCGCCAGCATTTTTAAAATATTAGAAGCTTCCGTTTCGGTGCCGCTGCTTAGTTTTTCTTTCAACCAATTAACAGCAGATGAATCATTAACAGAAAACTCGGTGTTATTAAAAAAGCGGTTGCTGATGGTTTTTAAAAGCGTTTTCAAATATTGCTGGTGAATGCGGTAAATACCAACAATCCATAACACGCCCAATACAAGTAGAATGTAGTTCAAACTGGGCAAGTGCATGTTGTGTTCAAATCTTAAGATCACCATCAGCAGAATACCTGTCAATAGGGAAGCAAAAGGATCCATAATACCCTTTGTAATGGTATGTGCCCGCAATCTTTCATGTGTACTTAAAGGTTGCATCAGTGTAAGAAACACGGGTGTGTTGATAGAGGTACGCAGAATGTCAACAAAAATGGCCATCACCCCAAAGAGGTAAATAGAAAAGCTTCCCGGCCTTACCAGGCTATCGGAAATTAATACAGAAGCTACCAATAGGATCATGAGCACAGGCGTGATGAGCAGCGATTTTATAATGCCCAAATTATTGATCAACCTCCCGGTAAAGATCATTTTCACCACCAAAGCCAATATGCGCACCGTGGCAAAGAAAAAAGCTATGAATTGAGCCAGCGCTACATCGCTGTGAACCGCTTCTTTCACTTTTGCATAAAAAGCAAAGTTGACAATGATAAAACACGCCGAAGCAATGACAGTTAAAATGGCAATGCGGCGTATCAATACGTTAGCAGAAAAGTTTTTAACCAGGTGACTCACCGAATGTGCGGCATGTTTTGCTTCACCTTTATGATGATGGTGTTTGTTCAGGTATCCAACCGACTCAATATTGTGCAGCGATGGAAAGGAGGCCAGCATACAGGCCAATCCTGCCCATAGCAAGTTAGCAGTACCAATGTAACTAACCAGCAACAAGGCCAATGTATAGCCAATGAATTTTGCCGGAATATCGCCTGCGCTGATAAGGCCGAATAGCCGTTTGCTCTGCCGCACATCAAACAGTAAAGAAGTGATGCCCCAAAATGCCAGGTTGTTCAACAAATACAACACGTTGAACCAGGCCAGCATTAAAAATAAAAATCCCGGCGGCATGGCATCAACAGCAAATCTGAACAAGAGAAAACTAAGCGCCATAAAAGCAGTGATCCATTTTGCCAGCGTAGTGATCTTCAATTTAGCCTCCAATTTCGAATAGACATAGCCGGCGATCCACAATAGAAAAGCGGAATACACAAACACCTTGGAGAGTTCGGCAATATTGAATTTATCGAGAAATAAAGCGAATGCAGCTGTAAAAAAAAACGCAATGCCTGCACCCTGGAAAAACTCAAAAATGAAAAGCGTTCTGACCAGTTTCCATTCACCCGATCTCACGTTCAAAATGCGCAGCATGGTGCTGGTAGGTTTCATAAACGGGAATTAGTAGTTAAAACGGCCTGTTTCTTCAACTGCTCCAAATGTTTCATTTTTTTGAAGTTGCGGTTTTCACGGGAAGATTGCGTGAAGTAATTGTGCCCTTCAATAAATTTTATCTGCAAGTGTATCCACTCGATTTCTGTTTGAACAATGCCCAGCGCAAAATATTCTTTTCTTAAATTGTTGCTGATCATTTCAAAATCATCGCGGCCCAGGTAATCAAGGTCGGCATCGCAAATAATTTCGCCCAAATGGTCTTTCGGCGATTGCGGGATTTTTGTTGCCATGATCGTTGCGCATATCCTTTTGATATCCGCTGCAGAAAGATTTGTATTGACAAGATCTTTTATTACAATTTGGCAACTTTCTTCCTCGTGGCCTTTATAAATAACAAGAAAGCCGGTATCGTGATACAATGCTGCCAGTTTTAAAAGCAGCAACTGGTGCGGGTCCGTAACACCCTCTGCTGTTGCAATTTTTTCCGATGTGTTCAACACATCAATGGTATGATTTACGCTGTGATAAGCAAAGAGTGGATTGCTATGCATTGATAGCATTTCCAAAACTTTTTCTTTCAATATCTGAAAGTCAATTTGCATTGCAGCCCGGTTCATTTTAAAAATAACTCTTTTTGCTCTAAAATTTTATTAACACGTTCACATGCATTTAAATAGTACGACCATGAAATGACGAGAATTGCATACTCTTTCATTTTTCTCCTCTCAAAAACGCTATCCTGCTTTGATCAAACATGATTTTTTAAATTCTGCTGCCCTGTTGAAAATGGTTGATAGTGAAGATGAAAAGAACATTATGCTTTAACCATACAAGGTGTCCAGGTCAAATTTTTCAGGTTCTTTTTCTGCAGCCGCTTTATTAAGTTCTTCCCTATTTCCTGCCATCACTCTTTCTTTAGCATCCGTTATTTCCTGGTCTATAAAATACATATCAATTTCCCCTACATTTTTAGCGTAGATCTTTCCGCGGTATCTACAAGTGTACCTGTCTTTTATCAGTTCGAAAGCAGCGGCAGAAATATTTACTTGTCCCGGCTCACCATTACTTTCCATACGGCTGGCAATATTTACTGTGCTGCCCCATATATCGTAAGCATATTTTTTCTTCCCTACCACACCTGCCACCACAGGACCTACGTGCACGCCTACCCTTACATCCCATGCTGGTAATCCCTTTTCCGCTCTTCGCAGGTTATTTTGAATAACGTATTGCTGTATTTCAAGACCGGCTTTTACAATATTATAGGGGTGATCATTATCAGGAGTAGGAATGCCGCCGGCACACATGTATGAGTCGCCAATGGTTTTAATTTTTTCAAGGTTATTTCTTCCAATGATATCGTCAAAAGCCATGAAACAATGATTTAGTTCATCAACCAAATCTTCCGGCGACATTTTATCGGCAATGGAAGTGAAGCTTTTGAAATCGGTAAACAAAACAGAAACGCATTCATAACTTCTTGGTGTGGCATGGCCGCTGTCCTGCAATTCTTTTGCTACCTCCTGCGGTAAAATGTTCAGCAACAGGTGTTCGATCTGTTCCTTCTGATGATCGAGCACTTTATTGATTTTAACCTTTGCTTTATAGTTTCGGTAAATAATAAAGGCTATGAAGAAAACAAAAACAAGACCGGCGAGGAAAGCATTCTTTACAAGCTTTTGCCTTTTTAGTTCTGCTTCTTTTAACGATTTGTCTTTTGTAAGCAGGTTGATCTCACCCTGTTTCTTTTGAAGATCGAAATCGAATTGAAGTGTCGTTAACTTTTTATCTGTCTCTGCATTGTAAATAGAACTTCTGACATCTGTATAAAGCGTTTGGTATTTAAATGCCTGGTCAAAGGCCGAGATCTTTGAATAAGCAATGGCCATATCGCGATAGAGATCGTTGAGGATATTATTAATGTTAAGTTCTACTGCCAGTTTTTCTGCTTTTTTATAATAGTTCAAAGCGGAATGAAAATCTGCTTGCTTTACATATACATTAGCAAGTCCCATTAACGACTGTTCTGCATTCAGTTTGCCATCCAATTTTTGAGAAACAGCCAACGCCTTATTGTGCGATTGCAGGGCCAGCTGGTATTTGCCTTGTTTTAAATAAAGCTTTCCCATAGCGTTGTAAGCATTGGGGCTACTCTCCGAATTTCCATATGCTTTCAATGCCCTGTTGAAATACGAGAGTGCTTTGTCATCTTCATTCCAGTCAAAATAAATAGTGCCGATATTCACGCAAATAGATCCTAACGCTTCATTGTTCTTTAACTCTTCACAAATGGGCAGCGCAATCAAATAATAGTGCAAGGCTTTATCATAGGTTTGCTTTTTGTTGCCATAAATAACACCGATGTTGTTAATGGTAGAAATAATGCGCAGTTTGTCGTTCGTTCGCTCAGCAATTTTTAGTGATGCGAGGTAGTTTTCCAGTGCTTTTACATTGTCGCCCTGGTTGAAATAAATGACACCGATATTACCAAGCAGGTTGGCAATGCCTGGATCGAACCTAATAGACTCAAAAATGCTGAGTGATTGCCTGTAATACTCCAGTGCATCTAAATATTTTCCCTGGTCCAAATTCACCAAACCCATATTTTTCAGTGCATAGGCTTCGCCCTTGGGAAAATTTATTTTTTCTGCCAGGTCTTTAGCCTGTGCAGCCAACGCAAGTGCTTTTCCCGGATCGTCATTACGACGCTGCGTACTTTGATCCAGCAAACTATTAACAAAAGTAGTATCCCCTTCATGCTCGGGCACGAGACCGGCCTGCGCTGTTGCCTTTATCGAAATAAAAACAGAGACTGTCCATAAAATAAAAGTGCTACACTTCATAACATACTTTGCTTTTCAATAGATTAATAATCGTTTTCAAGCCGGATCCATTACCATGAATAATGAATGATGCGTAATGAGTTCGTGCTATGCGTAAAAACTTTCCTTTTGCGGGCACGCCGATACCTGTAGGGATTTCACTCATTACTCATCACTCATCACTCATTACTCACTATCATTCAAGCCATCTCACCATAAAAATTGGCGCATCTTCTCTCTGCAATTGCCTTTACCTCGCTATGACCAATTTTTTAAACTGTATGCTTCCTCCGTTTTGCAATTGAATAAAATACACGCCAGCAGCCAGTTTGCTTATGTTTATTTTCTTCTGATACATTCTCCCTTTTTCACTGATGCCATTGTAAACTTCTGCCACTTTAGTTCCATTAGTACTGAATAATAAAACACTTGTATTACCTGATACCAGGGGCACAAAAGAAATATTTACGCTACTTGTAGCCGGGTTAGGCATCAGCTGTATGTTTTCATTTGTTTCGATATCACTGGTATTACCGTTCTGTTTTATTGCTGCTTTTGTTACCACCTGTGCACTATTTACAATGCAGGCAGTGAAGTTGTCGTTAGAACTTGAACTTCCCGCATAGTTATTACCACCACCACTTGTACCGCCGCCTACAAGATTGAGAATCTGTGAAATTGGCGTTCCGGATTTATAGGTTCCGTTGGTGGAAGCCACTCCTCCTGGTGCGCCAATAGCATTATACGTAAATGTGGGCCGGTAACCTGCCATGCCAAAATTCCATTGATCACTAAAGGATTTATTACTATTGAAAATGCCTTTGACAATGGTACTGGCGCCATTCTTTTTGGTAAATCCATTTGATGAATTAATAATGGCGCCTGTTATAAATATGTCCGACGTACTGCTAAAGCCCGGTGGTACTTTTGTGATCCATGTATTGGTGGGGACATCAAAGCTTGTTATGGGTTCTGTAACAGTATTGTCTGCTATAATTTTACCATTTGGTATAGGCGCATTGTTCACCAGCGGGTTGCACGCAATATTATCAAGTGTCAGCGTTCCTGCAGAAAACGAAAGATAGTCGCCGTTTACTGCTAACTGGCCGCTAACTTTCGTTTCAATATTAAACCATAAAGTTGTAGCCGTATTGGGCTTTGGCGTATTATTAAAGCTGGAGAACGGACTGTGTGTGAGCAAACATGGGTTATCCAGTACGGTTAATGTTCCATTTTGAAAACTTAAATTATAATTGGAAGAAAGTAAGTTTCCTGCAGCTATATTAATTGGATAAGTGCCTATGGGGCTTGTTTGTACTGCCGTTGTAGTTAACGATGGCGTTCCTGTAAGGCCACTGGTAGCTAATGTTTCTCCATACTTAAATCCTAAGTAGCTGGCGGTTAACGGCGGATTGGGATCGCCATAACGCTTACTAAGATCATCAGCTTTTACCGTTAAAGGCACCTTGTTAATTGTAAGATTTCCTACGGCATAAGTAATGGCAAAATTATCATTGAGTAACGCACCCGGAATGATTTTTTGGTTACCTGCGTCAAGACCGGTTATAACGTTCAATGTTTTTAATGAACTCACCAGGCCATTATCCACATCCTGCTGGTCTATAACAACTGCTAACCTGTTAGCAGGATCGGTAAGGCTGTTTGATATGGTCACTTGCTGTCCATTGGAAATAGTTACCTGCTGCCCGTTAGAAATAGTTACCTGTTGCCCATTCGAAATGGTTACATGAAGGGTGTTAGAAATAGTTACCTGCTGTCCATTCGAGATAGTTACCTGTTGCCCATTGATTAAAGGAATAGTGCCGAGCAGTCCTCTTGCATTTACCTGCTGCACCGAAGTTATCATATTGGTTTGTGCCGGGTTGGTGTTGTAGTGTAAAAGTGTTTCCTGTGTTATATCCACTACGTTGGTTTGGCTGCTTAGTGTACGTGAATTTTGCAGCGAATAATCCGTAACAAGGAAACTTAAGTTGGCTAGATCGGTAGGGGTTAAAATGTATGGATTCACCACGGCCACTCCTGTTTCGTAACCGGTTACAGATTGTGGATTGATAATAGGCGTTTCCACGCCGTTGGATATCGTTACAAATTGCCCGTTGGATATCGTTACTTGTTGCCCATTGGAAATGGTCACAAATTGTCCGTTAGAAATAGTGACCGGCATGGAGTTGATCAATCCCAAATAATTGTTTGCCAAAAACTCCTGGTGCGAAGTACTGATGTAATTGAGAAGGTTGGTGCGATCAGTTGCAGAAAGATTGGCCGTTGGATCAATATTATAATTGAAGTCAATTGCTCCAATAGGCTGGCCGTATGTTACAGTTTTATCATTTGGCTTTACCGTAATGGGCAGTTTTTGAATGGTTAATATCCCCGGCACTGTGTCGTAGGTAAATCTTTCCAGAAGCGCAATATCTGTCGAATTGGTAAGGTCAAATATGCGCACAGGCTTTATAAAATACTGGCTGCCTATACTTGACAAAGCGTTAGCATTGGTAGCATAAGTTAAATTTTCAAGACCAAGGTCTGCAAGTGTCAATCCGCTATTCGCTAATGGCACACCATCAACTGTTATAGTAGATGTAAATGCGGGCAATTGCTCTCCAAATTTTTTAGTCGTGTCGTTTCCTGCTATCCTTACTGTTTTTTTAGGAATATCGAAAAACAGTATCGTATTAGAGCAGCCGCCATCGCCATCGGCTTTTGCAGGCGTACATACCTTAATAGCAGGATTGCCTTCAAGGTTTGTGATGGTAGTTGTCAGTTCGGTGTTATTGACAAAGGTTGTGGTTACAGGTTCATCTCTTATATATATCTGCGACTCGCTTGTAAGATAATCGCCATGAACAATTAGTGTGAAAGTACCCGAAGTGTTGTCAGGCGTGATGTTGGATGGATATTCCAGCGAGATCAGTAAAGGTGTGGGCGAGGCAAATGTGCGCATGGCTGAATCGGGTTGTATCAGCCCGGCACCTGCTGCATTGGTTGCGCCAAATTTTAAAGCGGCATTTTGCAATAATGCTTTTACACCGTCTGGTGTCAGCGTTTCATTCTTATATTTTTGCCGTCCTTCAATCAGCAAGGCAGCGGCAGCGGCGGCGTGCGGCGCAGCAGCCGAAGTACCAAAGAAGTTAGAAAAAGGATCGCTGTCTTTTGCTATATCAGCACCCATGAAAACACTCGTATTCACACCATCGGGAGCAGAAAGGTCAGGCTTATTCCTGTTCAAACTTCCAACAGGGCCGCCAATAGATGAATAAGGTGCAATCAGCGGCGGTGTATTAAACGCTGGCGTATTAAAATAATTAACGGCACCAACGGCAATGGCGCCGGCAGCATTGGCATGGCCAACAATAGTAGATGTACCTGAATTATATTCAGCTATCACGGCATCGCCACGGAAAATAATGTATTTGATCCGGGGAGAAGGCGTTCCGGCGTTAGCTCTTACAATTAAAATGTTGGCATTAATTTGTGTAACCGTATTGGTCACTGTGTATGCTAGAAACTCAAAAGGATCGCCGTTGGTATTATCCCGGTTATAGCCACAAATAATATTGCCGCTTTCATCGGTGAGATAAAGGTCAAAATCATTTTTTGTTCCACCGGACTGCGTTTGGCCAAGCGAATAAATATCATCTTCCCATTGCAAAGCAATTGTATAAGAGCCTGGCTTTAAAGTGATTTTTTGATAAATATCGCCGCCGCCAAAATTATGTGCTGTGGTTCCGGCAGGGAAAGAGGCCGGCGCTGCCACAGGGCTGTAAACCGCCTCATAAGACTTGTTGCCAAAATTGCCTGCCGATGAAAAATAACTGACGCCTAAAGCTTTCACCTGGTCAATTGCTTTTGCCACCGGCCCATCTTGTAAAAAAGGTTCGTTAATGAAAGTAACATCGTCAACGATGACATTGCAACCGGCCTGCTGCATTTGAAGAATGCCCTGTGCAAAATCGCCCTGGCTGATAAAGCCGGTACGAAAGGCCAACGATGCTTTTGGCGCTACGTCGTGCACAATCTGTAACATAGCCCTTCCTTCATCGGAACGTGAACCAAAAGGATAATCCAGCAATACCTGTACTGGCGTGGAGTTAACCGGGTTGTTTAATCCTGGTAAATCTTGTGTTTCCACATCCTTATCTGCCGGATTATTCGTCGAATTAGCCAGTGTATTGTAGCTGTCTGAAATGACGCCAACCTTTACACCTGCACCTTCAATACTTTGTCCCTGGTATTTAAAACCATTACGCAGCAGGTAAGCGCCGATAGCTGTATCACCTGCATCTTGTATAAACCCGCTATTACCTAAAGGCGCATAAACCGGCCGCACAAAATTGATGAAGCTTCCCTGGTTGTTTAAATCAAGCAGGTTCGCTATGGGATACTTCCCGGTAATGATCAAATTATTTGAACCATTACTAATCGTATCCGTCATACCATGATCAAGAAGATAACTTAATGCAGCGGATCTCTGTCCATCTATAACAATTACTTCAATAAAAACATAACCATCCTGTATCACTAAGACTTTTTTGGCCTCGTCGCTAATATTTACAGTGAGAGAAGTTAGTTCTGCGCCAATAATAGTGCTCACTTTTCCTGGCGTTGGGGGGTTGAATGGCTTGATCACTTCATCATTAACCAAAGGCGCCGCAGTCATACTAACGCCACTCTGCACGTTAATGGCTTTACCACTCCATAAGGCGCCTACTACTTTTGCTTCACTCGCCCCCTGTCCCACATTGATATTACCGTTGGGCGTATACACAGTGCCATACCAAATAGAACGTTTGTTGCCTGAGGCACCATTGCTGATGGACCACGCAGTTGCTTTATCAACAGAAGTAGCACCGTTTCCCTGTGCTTCCATATAAACATGAGAAGCATCGCCACCATTGGGAAACGTTATATTTAGTTTATACAGATCAACATCGCCCTGCACATAAATTCGGATAACAGCATTGGCATCATTTTGAAAATCAAAAACAAAATTGTTGAAGTTGCCGGAGTTCTTTATAGACTTGAAATAATAATTTCCACCACCTGAAAAGGTGAGGGTTTTATTCCCTGAGAGTAATACATCGCCGTAAGAGCCCGATGTAATGGGTTGCGAGTTTGTAATATTGTGTGAGCCTACTGAAATAGTAGAAACAAGTGGTAAAGATGGCAACACTTTGAACGTTGGATTAGACTGAATGCCGCCACCAGGTGCAGGCCCGCTATAAGTTCCCGAAAGTGTTACAGAACCTGTAATAAATCCCCCACTTATCAAAACGCTACCTTTTACGGTAGCGTTCCCGGTGATGGCTGCGTTAGACCCTGTCTGCAAAATATTGCCCTGGGCGTTGTTGTTGTTAGCTGCCCATAAGCTGCCTGTGATGGTATTGCTATTCGACAAATTGATTTGCCCGCCACTGTAAATATCACCTGCAATGGTGCTATTGCCCGTTGTTTGCACCAGCATGCTGCTTCCAATAGCTGCGCCTGTTACCGCGGTAGAAGTACTTAGCTGCACCTTGTTTGCGCCATATAAAGCAAAATCTCTTATCGTTAGTTGCTGCGCATTAACAGTAGTTACCACCGTCATGCTTATAAACACAGACAGTTGAACGGCTTTTAAGAATCTTCTCATAACATCGTTTTAATTAGTTATAGCTATGAGCTTTCGGTGAGTACAGCATCAAAACATAATTGGCTTATATGGCCAAATATGAAAGGCATAATTCAAAAGGTTGAATGAAGATTTACAACAGGGTTGATTAAAAACGAAATAGCGAGATATGCCGGATCTCTAAATTTTAGAAGGATTGGAAAATTAACTATAGGGGATGGATTGGTTAATTAAAAACCCGATTTGATACATTAAATGTAGTTTTTAAGCATAGAATCACCAAAGTAATTAAAAGATTTTTTATTAAAGCACTGCCATATTCCTTGCTATTCATCAGCAATTTTTAGTCTCCAGGTGGTTTGAATTTTTCCTGCTTTGTCCAGTTTGTCAAGTTGTTTCTGCGTGGCGCTTTGAAGTACTTTATTTATGGTGCTTACTTTCGAATAATCTGGCTCCGCTTCTTTATCAATAACAAATCCGGCATTTTTAAAAAAATCTTCGGCATCTTCTATAGTGTCAAACTTATTCTCTTCTACGTGATGCTTGTCTAAAAAATCCTGTAACTGATCTTTCATTTTCAGGCTATCGCCAGCAGTTTTTTGTTTGATATAAATATCTGCAGTGATCCAATAGCCCCCGCGTTGTTCAAGTACTCTATGAATAATCGAGCAGAGTTTTAATTTTTCTTCCCGATTTAAGTACACCAATAAACCCTCATTTACAATAACAATTTCGCCTTTGTCAAAATGGCTGACTACTTGCATGAAGGCTTTTTCATCCAAAGCATTGAGAGGCAGTATCTCTAATTTTCCTTTAGAAGGGAAAGCTCCGTCCCGCAAAGCGGTAATCATTTCTTTTTTCTTTTCTATAATGCCGGGAAGATCGGTGTCGATATAATGAATGTCTTTTTCTTTAACTGCCGCCAAACCACGAAAGGAAAAACCGGATGACAATTCCAAGATGTTTTTGACAGTCAAATCTGCAAGCAAATGGTCAACACTTTGATACCTGCTTTCAAAATGTGCTACCCTTAACCAAAAGGTAAGGTCCTTGTGCTCATACTCGGACACAAAAGGCTGCGAATGCATGATCAATTCTGCTGCCTGCTTTGCAAATGCGATATTTGTCAGGCCTTTCATCAGCAATAAAGTTCTTGCAGAAGGGCTGATGCTGGAGAAATCCCGGTTTTTCCAATCCATGGCTTCCGTTTTTGTGTTTGCGCTGTTGACGTAAGCTGTAAAAGCAACTGTCAAAAATACAACCCTCTGGTCAAGGCATATACATAAGCCTGCTGCATTTGAAGTAAGTTTTAAGCGACAAGAATAAGCGGAATCCTTGCTTATGCTGTAGCGTTAACCAAATTGTTCAACATTTTTTTGCCTGTCTTTGTACGATTTACAAAGTATTGAAACAGGCTAATGCCGATGATGGCGCAAACTATGCCGGCTAGTACATCTAAAACATAATGGTGGCTGCTGTACACTGCCGTAAACCATATACCGAGCATAATGAAGGCAAAGAGAACATTGTAAATCTTCTTCATGCCACTTTTTATGCTGTAATACACCACTATAAGCATGTACGCTGCATGGAGCGAAGGCATGGCGGCGAATACATTGGAACTTTTGCTGTAAATACCTGCAAAAACGTTGGCGCCTACCAGCGCATCAAACCGGCCAAGGCCAGCCGTATTACCGGGTGTAGTAGCAATAAATTCGAAGCCTTTTTGTGCCACGTACCAGGGCGGCGCAGCAGGATAAACGTAGTAGCCTATGAAGCCAATAAGATTCACCAAAAAAAATGTGAGTGCAAACTGAAAAAAATACCTGCGATTTTTAAAGAATAAGATTCCGGCAAAAAGCAGGGGCACCGGCACCCAGCACAAATAAAAAAAACCGGTTAATGCATCTGACCATGTAGCATGGTTGATGGCAAAAAATTCGTTAGGCGTAACTACGGCACCATTCCATGAAAAGCCAAAAAGGTTTTTTTCCAGGTGATACAAAGATTCTATATGCACCGTATTGTACCGGTAATTGGGGAAGGCCTTCATGTAATCGAAAATGATCCAGTACAAAATGAAAATGGAAAAACCGGTAATAAACCGGCGGGTAGTGCGGCTGACGAAGTATAAAGAATTAAAAATAAAGATCAGAACTAGCTGATCAGGCTTAAAGCCTAAAAGCAGGTAAGAAACCAATAAGTAAACTAAGGAAGCAGTAAGTGCAAAGCGGATACTTTTTGAAGAGAAAAGAGACATTCGTTCAGGAACGGATAAAGGCTCCGAGACAATTTCCTCCTGTACTGCACTTTCGGCCTGAAACATGTGTCGTAGTAATTTAAATAGCCAGCAAAAATAAGGCTTCGGCAGGAATGATTGTGGTGCGGTTTAGCACTAAATAAAAATAACGACGAGCTTTCAATTAGTAATTAACCTTTCATCCTGTCTTTTGCATCCAACGCTTTTTTTGCATCCATCAGGCGGCGGTAAGCCGTAATATTTGTCAGTACTGCCAAAACGGTTATAGGTAGTGTGAAGATAGACATGGTTTCAAAGACATGGTACCTGATGCCTTTAACATAGAGTTTATAATCGCCTCCAATGTACTGGGCTATAATGCCGCACAGCAGAGCTGATGTACCGATTAAGACAATGCGTTCGGGCCTTTGCATCAACCCGCCTTTACACTCAATACCAAGGCCTTCTGCTCTTGCCCTTGTATAGCTTACCATCATGGAGCCAATCAACCCAATAAAAGCAAAAAGAGAACTCATGAAGTAGTGGTGCGAGATGAGATAATAGCAAATACCCAGGAACATAAACAGTTCGCTGTACCTGTCCAGAACAGAATCAAGCAAAGCGCCAAAGGAAGAACTCATTTTACCCAGGCGAGCAACCTGTCCGTCTAGCATGTCAAATAATCCTGCAAATAAGATCAAAGCACCAGCCCAACCTACATAAGAAAGATCGCCACGGTTGCTTCTTTCTGCACCTATTACAAAAATAGCTGCCACGCCAATATTTAGAATAAAACCAATGACTGTAACGGCATTGGGCGTGAGACCAATTTTAACCAATAGCCTTACAAAGGGATCAATGATCTTATAAATCCCCAATTGCAGTTTTACTCTTATCGGCTTTGTTTCCATAGCAGTGATTTTGCAAGCATGGCGTTAGTAAAAACAATATTACGGCAAGTTTTACTTTTCAAGATTTTCATTCTATCTGAAAACAAATTTTTTCTGTAAAGGATAGTTGTAGGATACAGCCATTACCAATGAAACTGTTGCTTTTGAAATAACATAGTTCAAATGCGTATAGTGGGTTAGCAAAAAAACACCGCTTGTCGTTAAGATCAAATAACCTGTCCATACAATAATGTACCTGACCATTTGTGCGTTGCGGGCTTTTTCCCTTCTTTTAAAAACCCAGTTGCGCCCCAACGAAAAATTAGTAATACCACCGATAACGGTTCCTATGGCGCTGGCCCAAACGTACCAGATGCCCACGAGTTCCACCGCAATAATAGTGCACCAATAATCAATGATGGAGGCGATCAAAGAAGCTATCTGGGCTTTGGCAAAGGTTACAATTTTCAAAACCATCCGGATTTAACCACTATTTGCAGAAGTATATTACTATAAATACCGGCCAGTACATCATCGGCCATTACGCCCCAACCGCCAGGCAAAGCTTCGGCCTTTCTAATGTACAACGGTTTGGCAATATCAAAAAAACGGAAAAGGATGAAGGCGGTCGCAATATATTTCCAGCTGACGGGAATTAAAAAAAGACTGATGCACATGCCCAGCAGTTCATCTACCACTATCCTGTTACTGTCATGTCCCCACTTTTTTTCGACTACGGTGGCCGACCATACGCCAACCAGCAAAATAATTAAAATGGAAAAGATATTCATCCAGCCATCGACCCCACGGGCCCCGGTAAAGTACCAGGCAATGCAACCAGCCAAAGCGGCTACCGTACCTGCTCCTTTTTGAATATAGCCAATGCCGAGGCACGTGGAGATGGCTTTTGCGGTAAACATCATAACGCTTCTACCAGGTCCTGGTAATAATCCAATCCCAGGTGCGTGATCAGGTCTTCACCCATCATGTGGCGCAATGTATTTTGCAATTTGATCAGTTGTTTGAATATATCATGCTCTGGACGCAGGCCCGGTGCGGTTTGTGGCGATTTGAAATAGAAGGACAACCATTCCTGGATACCCGACATGCCTGCTCTTTTTGCCAGGTCGGCAAACAACGCAAGATCCAAAACAATCGGCGCAGCTAAAATAGAATCGCGGCACAGGAAGTTGATCTTGATCTGCATTGGATAGCCTAACCAGCCGAAGATGTCAATATTATCCCAGCTTTCTTTATTATCGCCATGAGGAGGATAATAGTTGATGCGCACCTTGTGATATATCTCACCGTACAGTTCTGGATTTACCTCGGGTTGCAGAATATCTTCCAAAACAGAAAGCTTGGAAACTTCCTTGGTTTTAAAATTATCCGGATGATCTAAAACGTAACCATCACGGTTGCCAAGGATGTTTGAAGAGAACCAGCCTTTTACACCCAAGGCTCTTGCCTGCAAGCCGGGAGCCAGAATGGTTTTCATCAACGTTTGACCAGTTTTGAAATCTTTACCGCCAATAGGTGTATTAGTTTGCTTCGACAATTCGATCAGTGCAGGAATATCACAAGTTAAATTGGGCGCACCATTCATAAAAGGATAACCCAGCTTAATGGCAGCATAAGCATAGATCATAGAAGGCGCAATGTTGGGATCGTTGTCTTTCAATCCCTGCTCAAAGCTTTCGATGGTTTCGTGCACATCGGAGACCTGGATATATTTTTCGGTAGAACCGCACCATACCAACACAATTCTTGCGCAATCATTGGCATCGCGGAAGTTCTCGATATCGTCCATCGCCATTTTAGCCAAATCCCATTTGGTAGCAGCTTGTTTTACATGCTCACCATCCAAATTAGAAATATAGCTTTTGTCGAAAACAGCCTTCATAGGCTTAATAGCTTCCAACTCAGATTTCACAGCATGTAAAAGCATGGGCTCTAACACCTTTGCCTTGCTCGCGGCTTCAAACACGTTGTCGCTATACACATCCCAGCCACCGAAAGCAATATTGTTCAAATCGGTTAAAGGAACGAATTCTTTGATTTTTGGATAACGGTTCTCGGTTCTTTTTCCAAGGCGGATATTTCCCATTTGGGTTAAGGAACCCACAGGCTGGGCAATGCCTTTTTTTACAGCTTCAACCCCTGCAATAAATGTAGTGGCAACGGCACCTAAGCCAGGAATCAATATCCCCAGCTTACCATCAGCTTTCTCGATAGTATTATGCATTTTGGCTTGTTTTGAAAAATGAAATAATGGTCAAAAATATATTATAGCTGAAAACCCACCAAAAACAAGGGCCTTACAGGAGTGAGCATTGGCCGGCAAAAGCTCATAAAAAATTGGGAGTTAAAGCTAAAATCAGATTATTTTAAACTTTCCGGAACGTCAAAATATTTTAAAAAATTTTTATGAAGATTTCTTTTCAGGCTCTTTATCCTTACCGCCACCAAATATTTTATCCAGAAACTTTTTAAAGCCGCTTTTAGGTTTTTCCTTTTTTTCCTGGATCGGTGGTGCCTGCTGTGCAATTTTTTTTGGGGTATCCATTGCAGGTTTTGGCAGGCTGTTGACGGAATCAACATAATATTTTTGCCTGAGATCGTTGCCGGAGGAATATAAGTTTACACTATATACAAGCCGGTCCTGTAAATTATTTTTCCAAATGGGAGATGGCGGATTACCGATAACCGCTTTTTCGCCCAGAGAAAGTTTTTGTTCTTCGCTAAATTTTTTGCTTTGCTTCCAGCTTTTTTGAACCGAGTCGAAATAAATGTACTGGCCTCTTGCCACGTCATAATATACATTGGTCTTGGGGTAGTAATACACCACACTGGTTTTTACCGGTTCGGCTTTTTTGTGCAAAACAGTGTAAGCAAAAAAACCAATGATGCCAATGATGATTACTGCAAGAATTGCCTTCATGTTTATATATAAGTCAAAGAATGTTCCAATTAAAGTTGAAGGGTTGACTGGTTGATTAGTACCTTAACGATGCCGTTCATGAATCACCAACTATTGATCATTCGCCGTGCTATCGGTTCTCTGTGTATTCAATTCATCCAGCAGTCTTTTTGCAGTGCTGTCACCCGAAAGCATGGCCTCCGTTAAAAGCTTTGATCCTTCAAACACATTTCTTTCGTACTGGCACATATCGTAACCGTTGATCTTTAATATCTGGTCGTTATCAGCAAACAAATACAAAAAGCCAAGCGTTCTTTTGGCGGGTATGTATCCCTTATCGCTTGCTTTTTGCACCCAGTTCCAGCCTTCGCTACAGCTAAGCGCATCGTTTCTTCTTTGCAAAGCCAGGTTGCCCCATTGATACATGGCCTCAGGCACTTGTTGCTGCGCCAGGTAATCGTAGATATACAACGCTTCTCTTACCTGGCCATTGGTTAGAAAATCTCTTGCTTCCTGCAATTGTGCACTAATATCTTCCTGTTTCAAACGAACGGCCTGTTGTGCGGAGTCCTGGCGGTTCCATTCATCCAATGAAATCAAATCGGATTTCTGTATCCAACCTTTTGAGGTTTGTGCTTTGCTATTGGTAAACTCAGTATAAATAAAACCATTTTTTTCATCCAGTGCAGTAATTACGTCGTTGGATGGAACCAAATAAGCGCCGCGACGCGAAGCGGGGTCTGGGTCATTATGAAAATAGGCTCTTGCGACCTGCACTTTATATTGGCCTATAACAGTGCGTGGTTTAACCGGTTGCGATGCGGTTGTATCCTGCCTGGCAGCAGTTTCTTCTTTTGCCTGTGTTTTAACGAAAGTGTAGGCTATGAAACTAATGGCTGCCGCCAATACAATAAGGAAAGCAATGGTGCCTAAATAGTTTTTCTTTTTACGAACTGGCGCTGCTTCAAAATAACTGCTGGCAGGGTTCATTTTTTTTTCGTACTGAAAAATGGTTTGCTGCAATTGTGCGTTTTCTTTACGAAGCTTTTCATTTTCGCTTTTCAAACTATTGAGAGCATCTGTTGCAACACGGTTGGTAGCTACCGGGGAAGAACTGTGATAAACGATGTAATTGTGCAGTTCTGTTCCATTTACAAAACGGGCTTCTGGTTTCTTCTCCAGGCATTTGTAAATCATACGGACGAGCCACTCGGGTAGCTGCATTTCACGTTCTTTCTTTTCATCTGACCATGCCTGCGGCAAATGTTGTTTGCGCAGTACCAACAAATCAGGTATTGGGCTTTCCATGTGCGCCACCATCACCATATTTCTTGAAGTCTCTCCCCTGTCGCGCAAAGGAAAAGGTACAACGCCGGCTACCAGTTCAAAAAGAATGACACCAAAACTATAGATATCCGTTTGCAGCAGCATCTTGCCATCATTTTGCTCCGGCGCCATAAATTCTATAGCCCCGGCCTGGCGAAGGCTCGTTCTGCGTTGCTCGTCGGACATCATGGCCATTCCGAAATCAAGCAAAATATAATTACCTGAATGAATGTTGAATTTTACATTATTGCTTTTTACATCGCCGTGTTTTACATCTACTTTGTGGCAATGCGCCAAAGCATTTGATAAGTGTTCTGCTACTTTAATTATTTCTTTGATGGTGAAAACAGCATCGTGTGGCGATTTTAATAATTCTTCCAGATCAGGGCCTTCAATAAATTCCATTTCTATGAAAGGAAAATTGCCTGTGTCGGTAATGCCCGAGCTTAAAATTTTTACGACATTGGGACTTGGATCCTGGTTTACCTTCTTAAGCTTACTTACTTCATTCTGGAAATCGGTAAAATGTTTATCATCCAGCGTTTCACTGTAAATAGGTGTGGGCAATAATTTAACTGCAGTTATGATCTCTCCTATTCTTCTTGCTTTGTACACCGAACCCTGGCCACCGGTTTTCAGTGCACCCATGTTTTCAAGTCCTTCTGTAATTGTGAACACTCTTGCCATTGCGTAAATATAAATCTATGTGTTATCTTATGGGTTTATGCTATTAAACAATAACAAGGTTAGGATTGCACAGCCTCGAAACCCCATAACCGCAAAGACCAATAATAATTTTTAAATTTGAATAAATGTTTATTTCATGGAAGCTGTGATAAAAGTAAAAGTCTCTGAATTAAATGCCTCCCTCCTAAAACGGATAAAAAAGTTATTCTCGGAAAAAGAAGATGCCGAAATAACCATCTCTCTGGGAAAAGCGCTTCCTGAATATCTTGAAACCCTCATCCGATCAAAAAACGACCTTGAAAACAATCGCAATCTTATTTCCTTTACTATGGAAGAGTTGGAAGAATATACCGCCAAACAAAAAGCATGAGAAAAATAACTTTTACCCCTGATGCTTTTAAAGAATACAATGAATGGATAAAAGATGACTTTGAGACAGTTCAAAAAATTCAGTTGCTGCTTCGTGATATTCAACAAGCCCCATTTAAAGGTCTCGGGAAACCAGAGCCACTCAAGGGTACTTTCTCCGGCTTTTGGAGCAGAAGAATTAATCAAAAAGACCGCCTTGTGTACAAGGTAGCCAACGATGCCATTGAAGTCATAAAATGCAAGGATCATTATTTTGATTAACTATTTATTGTCAACAATATCTGCTTCAAGATTTTCATCACAACGCCTTCTCTTCTTCCGAATAACTAAACTCCAGCAAAGCCGATTCGCCTAAAAGTATCTGGTCCCCTTCCCGCAGTGCATGACCAAAATTTGTCGTAAATAATTTTACCGGGTTGGTGTCATTAGCCTGCCGCACTTTTACTTTATTCCGGGGCGGCACACCACCTTCATCGGCAAACAATAAAAAATTTCCCGACTCATTGTCAAACTCAATATGCGCATGTTGGCGGCTGATAAAACGGTTGCTTATATTATCGCTGTTTTGCGGAAAGGCAATTTGATTTTCCCTGTAAAATCCATCGCCGGTTTGTACGCTTCTTTCCCTGCCTATGCAGATCTTTCCGCTGGCGGATGTAATTGTATAAACAGGTTTCTCGGCCTCGCCCATGCGCACCTTGATGTAAGCTGTAGCTGTTTTCTTTACAACGCTTTTACGTGTTGCTATAAAAAGCGCCGCATCAAGACCGGGAATCTTTATTGCATCTGCAGGAAGTGTTTCGACAAAATTCACTTCCATTGTCCATTGCTCCGGCAGTTCAATAGCATAATCGTCTGCAATGCGCTGTACTTCTTCGTTTTTAAAACGATCACCCTCATCAAAATAAACAGCCGACTCGTACATGTGTCTTTCATCCTGCGCAGCAGCCATAAAAATTTGTATTCCTTTTATGTTAGCACCTTCGCCGCCTTCGGCTTTTTTTAATTGTTCTTTGATAGATTGCAACAAACGATCCCTGACTGTCTTCACATCTTTTGGATCGTTTTGTGTATTTTTTTTAAATAGATCAAACATGGTAAAAGGTTTAAGGTAAAAGGTTTAAGGTTGGCACCTTAAACTGTCAACTTATATACTATTATTTGTCATCGAAACTTTTGATATAGCCACGTTCCAACAGCTTAGGAATAATATGCTTGCCGGCCAGTTTCACCGCTTCGCTTGAGCCTTTTGCTTTTTCCATGCGAATGCAAACAACAATATGTCCCGGGCCACTGGCCTTAGGTGCAAAAAAAACGTACCAGCCATCATTGATGCGTTCTCCCTTCCAAATGCGTTCCGGCGTTCCGGTTTTCCCGGCAACCGCAATATGCAGGTCTTTTACTTTTCCGGCACTCTGTTCCTTCATATAATTTGTAAGTGTAGCTGCATATTGTGGATCGTTAGCAACGGCAATGCCTTCTTTTGTTTTAACAATCGAGTCGCTGATCTTTAGAATGTACCTGTTTGGCACCAACATACCATGATTGGCGACACTGGCTGCCAGCCTTGCCACAGCAGCAGGCGTTGCTATTAACTCACCTTGTCCCCAGGCCATACCAGAAACGCCACGGCCTCTTGTTTTTCGAATATCGTTTTTATCATAGCT
>JBQCHB010000143.1:0-2745 GCA_051955075.1 Flavisolibacter sp. | reverse complement strand
CTGCGGCATAAAATCTGTCGAACTAATCCGATATGCAAAGGAGTTGGGAATTGATTTTATCGTTTGCGATCACCACTTACCCGATGAGGAGTTACCACCTGCTGTTGCCATTCTCAATCCCAAGCAAAAAGACTGTAAATATCCATACAAAGAACTCTGTGGCTGCGGCGTAGGATTTAAGCTTATCACGGCTTTGTGTCAAAAATTAAAGTTGCCCAACGATGTAGCTTTTGAGTATTTGGATCTTGTAGCAACTGCTATTGCAGCGGATATTGTTTCCATCACAGGCGAAAACCGGATACTGGCTTATTATGGTCTAAAAAAAGCAAACTCCAATCCTAATTTCGGCATAAAAGCATTGAGTCATCTCAGTAGCTTTGATAAGGACCTACACATCAATAACCTGGTTTTTATTATTGCGCCAAGAGTTAATGCCGCCGGCCGCATGGACGATGCCCGCAAAGCCGTTTTAATGTTTGTATCAGAAACGTACGAAGAAGCTTTGCAGTGGGCTGAACAACTACATACCGACAACACCAACCGCCGCGAGGCTGATTCAAGCATCACTGAAGAAGCGTTGGCTATTATCCAGGGCAATGAAGTTTTAATCAAAAGAAGAAGCACAGTTTTATTTCAACCGCACTGGCATAAAGGCGTAGTAGGTATTGTGGCTTCCCGGCTGATTGATCACTATTACCGGCCCACAATCATCCTCACCCAAAGCGGTGATTACGTGGCGGGTTCTGCACGCAGTGTTTCAGGCTTTAATGTTTACGAAGCTATTCACCAATGCAAAGAATTGTTGCTTGGTTATGGAGGCCATTTTTATGCCGCGGGAATGACGCTTCAACCCGATAAAGTGGATGCCTTCAGCCAAAGGTTTGAAGAAGTGGTGCAGGCAACGATTCATCCTGAACTATTGATACCGGAAATTGTTATTGATGCTGAAGTGGCACTGTCTGACATCAAAAAAACTTTTTACGATATTCTTTGCCAAATGGAACCCTTTGGCCCAGACAATTTACGCCCCACTTTTTTGGCCCGAAAAGTTTACAATACCGGCTGGAGCAAAGTGGTGAAGGAAGCACATTTAAAATTCTCTGTGCACCAAAACGGAGCCCGTATCAACGGCATTGGGTTTAATATGGCTGACAAAATGCCTCTGTTAATGACAGGCCAGCCCGTCGATATCGTTTTTAAAATAGACGAAAATGAGTGGAACGGCGAAAAAAGCCTTCAACTTAAAGTGATTGATTGCCGGCTAAGCCAATAACAGCATTGGTGTTCAATGATTTAACAGCCGCTTACCAAAAATCCAACATCCAACATCCAACATCTAACATCTATCACTTACCTTTGCGCTCCAAATTTATTTTTTAACCAAAAAACAGGGTAATGAACAATTACGAATTGATGGTGATTTTTACCCCTGTGTTGAGCGACGATGAATTTAAAGCTGCTCAACGCAAATTCACTGCACTGGTTACCGACAACGGTGGTCAGATTGTAGCTGAAAATCCCTGGGGACTGAAATCACTGGCGTATCCCATCCAGAAAAAAACCACTGGTTTATACTGGGTAATGGAATTTACTGCGCCATCCGACTTCAATGAGAAGCTGAAGATTCAGCTTCTGCGTGATGAGAGTGTTCTCCGTCACATGACTACAAAACTCGACAAATATGCCGTTGAGTACAATCACAAAAAGAGAAGTGGCATACCAACAGGAACCGAAAAAGTACAGGAGGCTTAATCATGGCAAGAGCAAATGAAATAAAATACCTGACGGCCATAAAAACCGAAAAGCGTCCTAAGAAATTCTGCCGCTTTAAAAAATATGGCATCCGCTACATCGATTATAAAGATGTAGAGTTCCTGAAAAAGTTTTTAAACGAACAAGGTAAAATGTTGCCTCGCCGCATTACCGGTAACTCCTTAAAGTACCAGCGTAAAGTAAGCGATGCTATCAAAAAAGCCCGTCAAATGGCTTTGTTACCTTATGTAACCGATCTTTTAAAATAGTGAATAGTGAGTGGGAATAGTCTAAAGATTGTTCATCACTCATTTTTATTAGTAACCATTCCCTAACTCACTTAAATGTGAAGGACAGTTCAAATGGAGCTGGGCTCTTGGGAACTAAACAAACAAAAAATGGATATCATTTTAATTCAAGATGTAGATAATCTTGGCGGCAAGAACGAGTTAGTAAAAGTTAAGAACGGCTATGCCCGCAACTTTCTAATTCCTCAAGGCTTCGCTGTAGAAGCTAATCCTTCTAACCGCAAGCAACTGGAAGAAAGATTGAAAGTGGCTAAGAAGAAGGAAGACCTGATGCTGGCCCAGATCAACAGCGTAATTGCTAAACTACAGGAAGCTCCGTTGAAAGTGGGTGCTAAAACCGGTACCAGCGGAAAGATCTTTGGAAGCGTTACTGCTTTACAGATCAGCCGTGCCATTCGCGATCAAAAAGGATACGATATTGACCGTAAAAAAATCCACATCGCGGACGAGGTAAAAGAATTAGGCACTTATAAAGCATCTATTGACTTTGGCAATGGCCAACATGCTGATGTTGACTTTGAAGTAGTAGCTGAATAAATAATCTTTTTCTCTCTAAAAAAGGTTCGTAATAAAATGCGAACCTTTTTTATTTCAGGGCTTGCCGTAACAACTTCAAGTTAAATGTGTGACGATGTTTTTGTATATAACGGTGATATTTGGTGGAATATCAGAAACCTTAACCTAA
>JBQCHB010000142.1:0-19555 GCA_051955075.1 Flavisolibacter sp. | reverse complement strand
CACTTTTGTATTTTCTTCTTCCAGCTTGCTATTCTTTAAAAGAATATCGGCCAGTTTCACACGGTTTCTTTGCAACAGCCTGTTGAAAATGGGTATACTGATACCAACACCAACAGAAGTTGACACGTTATTTTTCAGCTGGCTGTTGTAGGGAATTTTTCCGGATGCATTTTGTGCAATGCTGGAATAGTTGGTATATAATCCGCCGCCAACAGATACCGTCGGGAACAAAGCGCTTCGGGCAGCCTTGCTTCCGTAGGCAAAACTTTTCGTTCTTAACTCCACTGCTTTTACCAATGAAAATTGCTGCAGTGCATTTTGATATACATCATTTGCAGAAGCCGTATAGCTTAGCATCAATTCTCCGATATCAAGTCGTTCAATCTTCATTTGTGCATCATAAGGTTTGTTCATCAACTGTGCCAGTGAAAGCTTTGAAGATTCTACTGCATTCCGTGCCGTTACAATCGACACCTGGTCGTTCATCAACTGCCCTTTCAAATCTGAATATTCGGAAGGCTTAATGGCGCCTTGCTTGTTTAGGATATCCAATCTTTCCAATTGTCGTTGACTCACCTCGGCCTGGTTGGTAGCAGAAAGCAAAATGTCTTCACTGTTCAATACCTGCAGGTAAGCAAGAATTACATTTAATACCAAATTGTCTTTGGCTTGTTGCAGTTCCATTTTTGAAGCTTCAAAAGCAGCGGCGTCCTGTCTTATCGTGTTTTGAAGATTACCGCCATTGAACAGAACAAAACCGCTGTTCAACTGGTAGTTGGCCGAACCAAGTTTTTGATTGACATAGCCATTAGATGACGGATCAATGCTGCGGCCATTGTATAGGTCATGCGATATGCCTGCATTTACATAAGGCAATACATTCAGGCGGGACTGATTCAAATTTACCTGTGCGGTTTGTTTTTGTAAATCAGATTGTTTTACACCAATATTATTAGCCAGCGCTGTGTCAATGCACTGCTGCAAAGTATAGGTTTGGGCACCACTGCTAACAGATGCGATTAGAAAAAATAAGATACTCAATACACGGAACATAATTAAGCTTGTTTAAGTGGTTTTTCTGAAATAGACTCTACCCTTCCATCCAGCAAGTGAATAATACGGTGGCCATATTCGGCATTTTTTTCGGAGTGTGTTACCTGCACAATGGTAACACCTTCTTCTTCATTTATTTTTTGGAACAATTCCATGATCTCCTCTCCTTGTTTGGAATTAAGGTTGCCCGTTGGTTCATCGGCCAGCAATAATTTTGGTTTGGCAATGAGGGCTCTTACGATGCCTACCAATTGTTGTTGTCCACCCGAAAGCTGCGAGGGAAACAGGTCTTTCTTACCCACGATGTTGAACTTGTCCAGCATGTCAGAAACAATGGCTTTCCTTTCAGATGATTTTACATTCTGGTACAGCAGCGGTGTTTCAATATTTTCATACACCGTCAGTTCATCAATTAAATGATAAGCCTGGAAAATGAAACCGATATTCTTTTTATACAACTCGGTTCTTTGTTTTTCCTTCAGGTCATAAACACTTTGGTCAAAAAACCGATAGCTGCCTTCCGATGGCATGTCGAGCATGCCAATAATGTTGAGCAGTGTCGTTTTACCCGAGCCAGAAGGACCCATAATGGAAACAAATTCTCCTTCGCGGATTTTCAGGTTGATGTCTTTCAAAATAAATACAGGCTTGCCACCTACGTTGTACCATTTTGAAATATGTTGTAGTTCGATCATACAGATTTATATTTTGTTTTTTCACCAGCTTTTGAATGATTATGATGTCTCTGTTGGATTTATCATGAGCTTATTATAGAATCATTCACTTGCGCATCCTGCACTTTTATTGAGCTTTTTATTTAACCGCAAAGACCGCTAAGTAATTCGCAAAGAAGCGCAGAGGGAATCTTTGCGATACTTTGCGTTTTCTTTGTGCCCTTTGCGGTACTGCTCTCTCATTGCTGCTATTTCGACAGGCTCAATAGAATTGTTGCAGTACAAGAGTGCGATCCTTCGGCTACGCTCAGGATAAACTCCACGGAAGATAAATAGTAGCACTTCTGCCGGCTACATAATTATCCAGCTTTATTTTAAAGAACTATTCAGAACAATGATAACTGATGCGACTCATTACTCATCACTCATTATTCATCATTCGCTTCTCAAATTTTTCACCGGATTTGATAATGCTGCTTTCACCGATTTGTATCCCACCGTTAACCACGCCACTATTACAGAGGCTACGATTCCCAAAGCAAATACACCCGGCCCCATGTGAATGCGGAATACAAAATTATTCAACCAACCGCTCATTAAATAATAAGCCACGGGAACAGCAACGGCAAATGCAATGATGATCAGCAACGTAAACTCTTTTGAGAAAAGGTAGATAATATTGGCTACCGACGCACCCAGCACTTTACGAATACCTACTTCCTTGGTGCGCTGTGCGGCCATATAAGATACCAGTCCGTACAAACCCAAACAGGAAATAAAAATGGCGATGCCTGCAAAAATCTTATACAGCAGTGAAAGCTGTTGCTCCTGCCGGTAGAAATTGTTGATATTTTCATCCATAAAAGAACTGGTGTAAGCGTATTCAGGATTCACTTCATTCCATGCGTTTTGAATAACCGCTTGTATTTGCGAAAGGTTGTTGGTTTTAAGCTTAATGCCCGTAGTGCTGTATCTCCTGTTAAACTCTCCCAGCATAATAGGTTGTAGCTGATCCCGCAACGAGTTTGATTTAAAATCTTTCACCACGCCTACAATTGTTTTCCATGCTGCCCTTCCTCTCCTAATCTCTTTTCCAACAGCATCTTTTGGATCTTTCACATTTAATTTCTTCAGCAGTGTTTCATTTACTACTACTTCGTTTGTGGTATCGCTTTTATCATAGCTTCTACCGGCAACCAACTGTAAGCCATAGGTTTTAAAATAATCCTCATCTGCATATTTTAAGTACAGCGTAAAGTCTTCATCAGGCCTGTGGTCGTAGGCAAAATTGGTTCCCCAGTTATCTTCCGATGAAGGCACATCGGAACTAAAGCTCACGGATTGAATACCGGGAACCTGCAATAATTTTTGTTTCAAAGCTGCCTGCCGGTTCACGATCACACTATCGGAGTTACTCCGCAAAACCAATATGGCGTCTTTATTAAAACCGAGATCGGCATTCTGGATAAAACTCATTTGGCTTACCGCCACAATAGTACCAATGATGAGTATTTGTGAAATGGCAAATTGCAGTACGACCAAAGCTCTTCTCAAAGAAATGCCGCCCACCGTAGCAGACGTGATCTTATTTTTCAATGCCAATGAAGGATTGAACTTTGACACTACAAAGGATGGGTAAAAACCCGACAACACAGTTACTACTACAATAATAATCGCTGCAAAGCCAGCTGTCTGCCAGTTCAAAAGATTTAATTTTTCAGGAATAGAAGCCACATGCTTCATGAAAGGCATACAAACCATAGCAATGCCTATGGCCAGGGCTACAGCAATTAAAACGATAATGCCGGTTTCGCCTAAAACTTGCCAGAACAATTGTTTCCTATTGCTACCCAATACTTTTCTAATGCCAACTTCTTTTGAACGTCCCACTGCCTGCGCTGTAGAAAGGTTAATGAAATTGATGCAGGCCATGATGATGATGAATATGCCGATCAATGATAATGTCAGCAGTGTTGATTTGCTTGTAATGTGATCTCCGAAATTCGGGAAACGGTTGTCGAAGTGCACTTCGCTTAATGGCTGCAAGAAATTTGTACGGATGGCGTTTGTATTTTGCGGGTAATGCTTTTTACTGAAACTCATTAATTGCTGCTCTACGGATGCTGCGGTAACATTGGGCGGCAGCAACATAAATAATTGGAAATTGCTGGTAGTAGCTCCCCAATCTGTAGTATAGCCGTATAGTTTCGAATTTTTGAAAGTTTCAAAAGAACTAACAATGTCTAAAGGAAAATCGGTATTGGCCGGCGAATTCTCTAAAATTCCTGCCACTTTTGAAACGATGGAATTATCCAGTTTAAGGTATTGGCCAACCGCGTTCTTCCAGTTGCCGAAATATTTTTCTGCCATTCTTTGTGTAAGTACGGTAGTGCTGGGCTCTGCCAGCACAGCAGGCGATCCATCCAGCCACTTGTGCTGAAACACCTTGAAGAAATTTGGATCAGCATAAAAAACACCTGTTTCTTCAATAAATTTTTTATTATAATCCGTGCTGTTGCTGTTAGCTCCAAGCACCGTCACCTGGCTACCATAATTAGCAAACAAAGCACCGGTGGTAATTTGCGGCAAATCAAGGCGTATGGCATCAAGCGCAGGAAACGGAATACCCGGCGTAAAAAAAACATCATCAGGATATTTATCCTGCGTTACTACACGAAAGATGCGGTTATTGTCCGGTACATTGGTGTCATAACTCATTTCGTAGCGCACCACTGTAAATAATAACAAACAAGCAGCGATACCCACGGCCAGCCCGCTGATGTTAATAGCTGTATATGCTTTGCGGCGAACAAGATTGCGCCATGCTATGCGTATATAATTCCGGATCATTTTGATTTATGTTTTTGTCGTATGGTTAAGTGTTGATTTATTGATACATGAACTTTAGTTACGAATTACACAAACTAAAGGTTCCAACATTTGTGTCGCGTCTGTCCGTTATTTATCAAATGCGTACCAATTTTCTCAAGCGCTGAAAAACAGCGATTTATATTTTACAGCCTTTGTATAGTGTTCGTTTTTGATACAGTAATTGTTCATTTTTAGTACGAAACCTATCGTCCATAATACCTTAAACCTGCTTATTAGTACAGGGAAAATGACGCTCAACAATTCATTAATTCAGTTGAACAAGGAATGAAAATATGTTCCTTGGTTGAGAAAGGTGCATAAAATATTTTGCGAAATAGAGTGCCTGTTTATTCTGTTCTTAAATTCCTGACAGGGTTTTCCGCAGACGCTTTTGCAATTTGAATACTAATGACGAAGGTTGTAATAAGGCCAAGAATGATGATGGAAAATAAAAATGGCTGTAAGGTCAATGGTATTCTATACGCATAATCATTCAACCAGCCACGCATTACATACCAGGCTGCAGGAATTGAAATAACGCCTCCCATAAGCAATACAGGCAAAAATTCTTTTAGAAATAAGGAAATAATACTGCGGGGTGAAGCGCCTAATACTTTTCGAATGCCAATTTCCCTGGTGCGTTTTTGTACACTAAGAGAAATCAATCCCACGATTCCAAGGATGACAATGATCAAAGCCAGAACGGTAGCAGTTTGCGCCGCTTTTTTCAATTGAATTTCTGATTGATACAATTTAGCAAGTGCATCGTCCATAAATGTATAATCGAATGGCGTGCCGCCAAGCAAAGCCGACCACTTCTTTTGCAGTGCCTGCAGGGAAGCAGCAATGCTACCGGGCTTTAACTTAAAAGACAAGTAACGATAAACGTTATACAAATCAACATGCAAAAAAGTGATGGGCTGTATTTTTTCCTGCATCGAACCAAAGTGAAAATCTTTTGTCACACCAATCACGGTTAATGCATTATTGCCTGGCACTATTACTTGCTTGCCTATAGCTTCTTCTGCATTCGGCCAGCCCAGGGCCTTCGCTGCGGTTTCATTCAAAACAATTTTAAGCGAATCGCTTTCATTGGCAAAAAAGCGGCCTGCTTGCATAGGTATTGCATAGGTTGCTGCATAGTTCTCATCAGCCACCATCGACTGCGTTGCAATAGCCTGCGCAGCATCTTTTCCCTTGGTAAAAACCGGGAGCTTACCAATATCCCAGCCGTTCATCATCTGCCATGACAAGGAAACATTTTTTACTTACGGCATGGAAGCAAATTCATTTCGTATCGTTTGCATACGCTGCACACCTGCCTCTGTCCAATCCCGTGGAAGCTGCGCTGAAACAATATATTCTTTATCATAACCAAGACTTTTGCTAAAGAAAAAAGATACTTGTTTGGTAATGATAACAGCGCCAATAAAAACAATTGAAGCTGTAAAGAACTGAAAGCCCACCAACGACTTGCGAAAGACGATATTCTCTTTTGCGGTTTTCAATTTTCCTTTTAATGAATCAACAGCCTTTAAAGCCGACAGCACCAAAGCGGGATAAAGACCTGCGAGCAGACCGATAACAAGAACCATAATCACCGGGATTACACAAAACGAAACAGGAAAAGAAGAAAGTTTTGGTATCTCTTTACCCAACACATTTGCTACAAACGGATTTACAAAAGCATAAGCCAGCAATGCAAAGGTCATAGCAAAAGCAACTAGCAAAACCGACTCTGTAAGAAATTGAAGCATCAGTTGACTTTTCATTCCGCCAAGTGTTTTGCGAACGCCTACTTCCCTGCTTCTGCCCGATGATTTGGCAATAGAAATATTGACAAAATTTACAATTGCCATTATCAAAATAAAAAAAGCAATAAAGGAAACCGTATAGAGCATTTTTAGAACAAGACCATTCTCTTTTTTGAGATAATACTCTTTTAGAGGAACGACATAAGGAGCAAGATTTGCAGCTACTAACGGGCTTGCATTTCTGCGAATCGCTTCCTGAATTGGTTTTTGCAAATCTTTTTCTGTAATACCCGGCTGCAGTTGCACATATTCCACTATAGTTGCATTGTCCCACGACTCCATAGGTCTTCCAAAGAAGTTGGAAGCACTTAGCGGCAGGTAAATGCGGTTTTCATTATTGCTGTTAAAAGAAGTTACAGAGTTCTCAGAAGGACTTTTCATGACGCCTGTGATCATAAAATCATGTTTTGCTCCTGAAAAATTTTCAATCGTCAAACGCTCTCCTACTACATCTGTTCTGCCAAAATATTTAATGGCCCTATCCTCGCTGATGACAATCGAGAAAGGTTCTTTCAAGGCCGATTTGCTATCGCCATATAACAAGCCGAATCCGTACATATCAAGCAGTGTACCATCTCCTATCTGCAATCCTTCACGAAAAGCTTTATCACCTTTCGAAACATTGGAGGTAACACCGTCAAACCTGTAATAATTAGCTACCAGTGATGGATACTCATCTTTCAAAGTTTTGGCAAGCGGCGCTAACGTTGCTATTTCATAGCCCATATTGGGGTCCTTCCATTTGCTTTGAATGATGTACTGTTGATTGGCATTCTTCAGGTTTGTATTTACCTGCAATTCTCTCCATACATACGCCCCAATCAACAATGTAAACACAATACCAATAGATAATCCAAAAACATTGATGAAAGAATGAAAAGGATTTTTGCGAATGTTTCGCCAGGCAATTTTAATGTAGCTTCTAAACATAATTTTTTTTCTGTCCGCAGACTTTACAGCTATCCGGTTTGTAGCTTCACTATTAAAATATCTTTCGAAGTTGTTGGCATTAATTGCTATTATTTCAATCCCAGGTAAATTTTTCCGCTACCCGCTTTTACAGAAACAGGAATACCGCCTCCGTTTAATTTGCCATCTATTTGTTCGTCGTCTATTTTGCCATTAAAATTTTCAAGATGATCAGTCTTTATTTTCATGGCCGATAAGTTAAGGTCAAGGCCCTTGCCTTTTGGAAGTTCGACATTGATATTACCTGCCGAATTACTGATTTTGACATACTTGCCCAGCGCCGTAAACGAAACAGCAACATTTCCGCCGCTGGTGCCGGTTTCCAGACTACAGGCAAGGTTGCTGAATTGAATACTGCCACCAGAAGTAAAAGCAGACAGCTCGCCTTCTATATTTTTACCGCTAACACTGCCGCCACTTGTCGTGGCCTTAATATTACCTTTCAGGTCATCCAGCAGCAGTGAACCGCCTGAAGTAATAAGTTTCAAATTTCCTTCGGAATTACGGGCATTAATGCTGCCACCACTGGTAGTCAGTTCGATATCGTCTTTTGAATTCTCGAGATTAATGCTGCCGCCTGAAGTGCGTCCTTCTATTTTACCGCTAACACCATCCACGTTCAGGCTACCGCCGCTGGTTGTAAAATTATGATTGCCTGAAACATTTTTCAGGCTAATGCTGCCGCCACTTGTGGTAAGGTTGGAAGAAACATTTTGTGGAACAAAAACTTTAAATGAAATGCTAAGTGCATTTTTCCAGTCACGCATTTTTTCTTTTGGCTTAGCAGTTGCAATAAGCTTATTATTGACAACAGATACGTTGAGATCGTATTTTTCATCGAGCCGTTTTTGTATTTCATCCCTGCTAAGATCGTCCCTGCTGTTATTGGGCGCAATATAAACTTCGATCCTTGCATTGGAAGAAACGCCGGTTATGGAAATGCTGCCGCCAGAGGTTTGCGCTTCTACCGCTTTAATCGTTTCACTTGTCAGCGGTTTGGTTAAAAAAGGTTCTTTTTGATATTTGTTTTGTGCCTTTAAGATGAAGCCTGAAAGAACCAGTGCTAAAAAGAAAAAATAGCGTTTCATAATTTTTATTTTGGTTGAAGAATTATTCTGTCCGTAAATTTTTCACCGGGTTGGCCAAAGCTGCTTTTACAGCCTGGAAGCTTATGGTGAGCAAAGCAATTACAACAGCAAATAAACCAGCCAGTCCAAACACCCACCAATCGATTTGGATACGATAGGCAAAGTTTTCCAGCCATTGATGCATAAAATACCAGGCTACAGGTGAAGCCACCACCAATGCCAGCAATACCAATTGTAAAAAGTCTTTTGACAGTAGCCCTACAATGCTTGAAACGCTGGCTCCTAAAACTTTGCGGATGCCGATTTCCTTTGTTTTGCGTACAACAACAAAAGCAATCAGTCCCCACAACCCAATGCAGCAAATGAAAATGGAGACGGCAGAAAAAACTTTGAACAGGTTGTAGTTCCGGGTTTCCTGCTCATACAGTTTTGCCAGTTTTTCGTCAATGAAGTTTACTGTATAAACATAATCGGGATACACCTTCTTATAGGCTGATTCAATACCTGCCAGCGTATTTCGTAAACCAGCAGGATTGATCCGTACGCCGGCTGCATAATAAAAATAAGGAAAGGGCATCAGGGCTACCGCACCAATGCTTTGCTGTAAGGAAGAGGTATGAAAATCTTTTACCACACCAATAATCGGTGGTTTATAGCCGTTTAGCCCGATGGTAATTTTCTTACCTAGTACTTCGGAAGGATGTTTATAGCCCAGTGCTTTTACCAGGCTTTCGTTCACCACCAAACCGCTTCCTAAATCTTTCTCTTCGGCCTCAAAGAACCATCGTCCCGCAAGTAGCTGAATGCCGTAGGTTTCCAAATAATTTTTATCACAGGCCAAAATTTTTATGTTGTAATCATTTTTTTCGGGTAATTCGGGCGCCTTCATACTTGTGCTGAGGCCATTGTCGGAAATAGGGGCACCCAGGCAAAAAGAAATATTCTGTACGCCAGACTGATTTTGCAAATAACTTCTGAACGCTTCGATCTTTGCGCTGTCGGCTGAAGGCAGTTCCACTTCCACCACGGCATCTTTATTAAATCCTAAAGATTTGGTATTGAAATAGTGCATTTGCCTTGCAATAACCAGCGTACAAATTATAAGAGCAATGGATGTAGTGAATTGAAAAACAACCAAAGCTTTGCGCAACAGTGTTGACGATTTACCCGGCATCGCCAGTTGATTTTTTAACGACTCGATGGGTTTAAAGCCGGCAAGGATTAAAGCCGGATACACACCGGAAATAAAGCTGATGATCAATAATACACCTATAGCGCCAGCTATAAATTTAATATCTGCCAGTTGCTCTACAGAGATGGATTTATCCAAAAGGCGATTCAGCGATGGTAAGAACAGCATAGCCAGCCCTAATCCTATTATAGCAGCAACAGTGGTTAGCAAAAAGGTTTCCGACATGTAATGAAAAAACAATTGCAATCTGGAGGCCCCGATGGTTTTGCGGATACCTACCTCTTTTGACTTGGAAAACGCAAGCGAAGTAGAAAGGTTAATATAGTTAACGCAGGCTATTAAAATAATGAAGCCGCCCAGGAGCAGCAACATAGTCAGATATTTTTCACTGACAGTATAGCTTGGATTGGTATCGTCAAAGTCGGGCTGAAAGTGAATTTGAGCAAGCGGTTGCAGGTAATACTTTTCACTTTTATTGGCATCTGCATTACGGTTTTTTTTCACAATCGAGTATAGAGCTCTTTCTACTGAAGCGATTGAACTTTTTGAGTCTAACCGCACATAGCAATAGCCGTTACCTGTGAAGCTCCAACTTTGCAAATCGAGGCCGCCAATAAAATCGTTTGTCAAACTTGGATAAGAAACCAACATGCTAAATGGAAGATGCGTTGTGGCCGGTACATCTTTTACAATTGCCGCTACTTCCACATCCAATTTTGCATCCAGTTTAATAACCTGGCCTATTGGATTGGCTGAACCAAAATAACGCCTGGCTGCACTTTCTGTAAGTACAACCTTGTTGGGCACAGATAAAGCTTTTACCGGGTCACCGGCAAGTTGAAATTTTTTAATGTCCGAAAAATCAAACACATCAAAAAATAAAGAATCAGCAAAAACAATGTTCTTTTCTGTAAACGGCGATTGATTACCAATACGGACATTGGCATCATCCGCAAAATGAATTTGTGTAACCTGCAGACCGGGGTATTCGTTTCGTAAAAACTTTGCCGTGGGATAGGGAACGGTGGCTTCATAACGGTCTTTGCCACCCCTCTCTGCTTTGTTTACTACCCGGTAAATATTTTTCCCGTCCGTATGAAACTGGTCAAAGTTTTTTTCATAACCGGCAATCAGGAAAATCAATGCTACTACAGCAATGCCAATAGACAATCCTAAAAGGTTTATGATGCTAAAACTTTTATATTTCCAAAGACTTCTGATGATCTGTTTGAGACTGTGTATAAGCATGATGATAGTTTATTCTGTCCGTAAGTTCTTTACCGGATTGGCTAAAGCCGCTTTTACAGCCTGCACACTAATGGTTAACAAAGCTGCCAGCAATGAAATACCTGCCGCTACAGCCACCATCCACCAGCCCATATCAATGCGATAGGTATAGTTCTGCAACCAGTTTTTCATAAAATACCATGCTGGCCCTACAGCAATGGCAATGGATAAAATGACAAGCACTAAAAATTGCCTGGATACAAGCGATACGATATCGCTTACCGAAGCACCGAGTACTTTCCTGATGCCGATCTCTTTTGTTCTTCTTTCAACCGAAAAAATAGTAAGTCCTAACAAACCCAGGCAGGAGATAAAAATGGCAAAGAAGGCAAACCAATTAATCAGCGTACCAATTTGCTGTTCGCTTTGGTAAAGTTCTTCATACTGTTTGTCCTGGAAGGTGTAGTCAAACAAATAACCAGGCGCCATCCGGTTATACACAGTTGCAAGCCCGTCGATGGTTTGTTGTACATTCTTTCCATCGATGCGCACATAATACAGCCACGTCCAGTTAGGCCTGCATTCTATGATAATGGGATCTACAGCCGTGTGCATGGATTCTATGTGAAAATCTTTGGCAACTCCCACTATAGTGCCTTTGCCTCCAAAGGTTTCAATTGTCTGTCCGACAGGATCTTTCAAATTCATTTGCTTCGCAGCTTCCTCGTTTAAAATGTAGGCTGTTGTATCTGTAGTAAAATCCTTTGAAAAAGCACGGCCCTCTTTCATTTCAATACCCATGGTTTGAATGATGTTTTGATCGCCGGTAACATAGCTGAAGAAAATATCTTCTCCTTCTTTTTTACCGGGCCATTTTACGCCACCACCACGATTGTTGCTGGATGTGAAAGTAGAAGCAGCCCTTGCCACGTTGATAACACCAGGCACATTTTCAAATTCGCTGATCGCCGCTTCGTTTTTACCTTCGGCAATGTTGTTGGGAAACCACAGCAAATTTTCTTTATTATAGCCCAGGTCTTTATTCTTGATGAAATTAACCTGCTTGTATATTACAATGGTACCAATGATGAGCATGACAGAAATGGCAAACTGTACTACCACCAACGCTTTTCTGAGCCATGGGCTGCCACCGGAAGCTTTGTCTGCAACACTTTTTAAAACTTTTACCGGCTTGAAAGAAGACAAAACCAACGCAGGATAACTGCCGGCCAAAAAACCGGTTAATAAAATTATGCCTGTATAAAAAAGGATGGTGTAGGGATTGTAAAAGTCAATAGCGATCTGCTTTCCAAGAAAAGTATTGAATACCGGAAGCACCGCATAAACCATGATCAATGCAATAACGCCTGCCAGCACAGACAACAAAACCGATTCGCTGATGAATTGAAAAACCAGTGATCTTCTTCCCGCTCCTATTGTTTTTCTTACACCAACTTCCCTGGCTCTTTGTGTAGCCCTTGCGGTTGACAAATTCATAAAGTTGATACAGGCCAGCAATAAAATAAAAACAGCAATTACAACAAACAGTTTCACATAAGTAATGCGTCCGCCACCGGCATAAACGCCTGCTTTAAAGTCATTGCGCAGGTACCAGTTCTCTAAACCCCACAGGAACAAACTGGTTTTGTCCTGCTGGTCTGTGTAGCGCTGCATAAAATCTTTTACCGAAGCATTTAGCTTGCTTGTATTTGTTCCTTCCCTCAGCTTTATATAGGTTCTTACGTTATTACTTTTCCAGTTCTCCTGGCCATTCATCGTTTGTTTTACATAGTCGCCCATCGGCATTAAAAAGTCAAACTTGATGGTAGAATTGGCAGGCACGTCTTTCAACACACCTTCTATTTTATATTGCTGGCTTTGTTCTACCGTTATCATTTTACCCACAGGATCATCGTTGCCAAAATATTTGCCGGCAAGGCTTTCTGAAATCAACACCGTATTGGGCTCACGCAATACGGTAGCTGCATTGCCTTTTGCAAGCGGAAAGGAGAATATTTTCAGAAAATCGGGATCAACGTACAAACCCAGTTCCGAAAGCATTTTATTATTACAGGAAAACAGCCTTATGTCGCCCCAGGAACTGCGGGAAACATATTCCACTGCAGGCAGGTCTTTTTTCATAGACGGCGCAAGCAAGGAAGGGCTGGCAGGAAAGGTTTTTACTTCACTACTCGAAGTAGCCTTGTTCACCATTGCTATTGCAATGCGATCCTGATCTTTGTGAAAGCCATTATAGCTCATTTCGTTATTCACCCATAGCATGATCAGGGTAAATACAGCCAATCCTAAAGCCAATCCGGAAATATTGATGAGAGAAAAAGTTTTGTTCTTCCAAAGATTTCGCCAGGCTATAAGAAAATAATTTTTAAGCATAACGTTTATTTATTCTGTCCTTAGGTTCTTCACGGGATTGGCCAATGCAGCTCGCAAAGAATTTAGCCACACCACAATTAATGTTAGCAACAACACACCGCCGCAACTGCCCACGAATAACCATATACTGATATCGATTCTGTATTCGTAATTCTGCAGCCAATGATGCAGCAGCCACCATGTAACCGGAATGCTGATCAACGCCGCCAATAACACTAAAAACAAGAACTCTTTCGAAATTAAATACAGCAGTTGCCGCACCGATGCACCCAATACTTTACGGATGCCAATTTCTTTAAAGCGCTTTTCAATGGTGAAAGAAGTGAGCCCTGACAAACCAAGGCAGCAGATAAAAATAGCCAGTCCAGCAAAAATGTTGGTAAGCTTGCCCATTAAATCTTCAGTCACAAATTTTTTATTGAACTGCTGGTCAATAAAGCTGTAGTCAAAAGGATTTTCGGGATTGTATTTTTTGAAAATACCTTCCATCTTAGGCAATACTGTTTGTGGCTGCACACCATCCCTCAGTCGAATCAAAAAGAAACCTCCACGTTCTTTTTCCAGCATCACCATCATGGGCATTACGGGTGCGTACGGCGATGACATGACCACGTTATCCGTAACACCCACTACGGTGTAGGTGCGTGGACCGTAACGCATTTGCATGCCAATCGGTTCTTTCAGCTGCATAGCGGCTACGGCTGCTTTGTTCAGCAACATCACGGTGGAATCGCCGGGCGCATTTATAAAATCCCTGCCCTGCACCAGTTTTGTTCCCAGCGTTTTTCCAAAATCTACATCGGTACGCATGGCTGTCATGATCAAATCTGTATTCTGCGGCTTGCCCTGCCAGTCAGGCGCCGGTGTGTAGTTCCAGATTTCAGTAACCGGTGAAGAAGTTCGTGTAACAGCAGCCACCAAATTACTTTGCAGCAATTCGTTTTTAATCACCTCCGCATTTTTATTGGCGTCCGGCGATGATGGAATAGAAATTAAATTATTGGGATTGTAACCCAGATCCCTGCTTTTTACGTGTTGTATTTGTTGATATACCAGCAGGGTTGAAGATATCAGCAACACGGAAATACCGAATTGCAAAACCACCAAAACTTTTCGCGGCAAAGCCGAATGGCGGCCTGCTAAAAAAGTTCCTTTCAAAACTTTTATGGGGTTAAAAGAAGACAGGTATAAAGCCGGGTAACTGCCTGCAATAAAACCGGTAAACAAAATCATGGCAAATGCCAGCAAAAGAAATAAAGGACTGCCAAGATTTATTGTGAGCTCTTTATTGATTAGCCCATTGAACGCCGGCAACAATAAGTAACCAGCTACAACAGACAATAGAAAAGCAAGAAACGAAAAAATGAGCGACTCGCAGTAAAACTGCAACAGCAATTGCTTTCTTTCCGAACCCAGGGTTTTCCTGATGCCCACTTCTTTGGCTCTCTTCTCCGACTTGGCCGTTGATAAATTCATGAAGTTGACACAGGCGATCAATAAAATAATGATGGCAATAATGGTGAACAGTTTTACATATGCAATCAAACCACCGGTGTTAACGCCATTTTTAAAATCACTGTACAACCGCCATTTATCCATGGGATGCAGGAAGTACACAAAATCTTTCTTATCTCCCTGGCTGTTGGCAAAGGCGGATATCTTTTTGTTTAATGCAGCAATGTCCGTTCCGGGTTGCACTTCCACAAACGTTTCGGTAAAGCAATTCAACCAATCGGTACTGGCTTGTTTTATAAAATCGCTGGAAGGATTGAAGGAAAGAAGCACATTAAACTGAATGGTGGAATTAGCCGGAACATCCTGCAATATGGCAGCTACCGTTCTGTCGGCATTATTATCCGTGCGAACAATTTTTCCAATGGGTTCTTCTTCGCCAAACAAGGCTTTGGCAGCAGATTGGGTAAGAACAATGTTGTCAGGATTGGTAAATGCAGTGGCAGCATTGCCTTTTACAAACTTCCATTGAAAAAGGTTGGTGTAGTCTGCGCTGACCGTAACGCCACGTTGCTTAATGATCTTGTCATTGTATTTTAAAACAACGTCGCGTCCATAATCGTCAACACTGCTGTGTTTTATTTCAGGAAAATTATTTTTTAGTGCATTGGCCAACGGGAAAGGCGCCGACTTATCTGTGGTGACCTCACCATTGAAATTACGGTTCACCAATACCTGGTAAACGTCTTTATGGTTGGAATGAAATTTATCCCAATTCAGTTCATCATGCACCCACAATAAAATTAAAATGGTGCAGGTCATGCCGATGGTAAGTCCCGACAAGTTGGTAATAGAGAAGCCTTTATTCCGTAAGATGTTTCTCCACGCTATTTTTAGATAACTTCTGAGCATAGAATGATTTATTTCTGATTATTTAGATTTGGTTTATTCGGTCCGTAAACTTTTCACAGGATTTGAAGTAGCTGCTTTGATCGATTGAAAGCTCACCGTAATAAACGCTATCAGTAAAGCAGCAATAATGGCAATGCCGAATATCCACCAGCTAATGCTGACACGATAAGGAAAATCATCCAGCCAGTTGTTCATTGCCCACCAGGCAATGGGGAAAGCAATGACAGCAGCAATAAGCACCAGCACCAAAAAGTTTTTTGAAAGCAGGCTTATAATGTTCAACACGTTTGCTCCTAACACTTTCCTGATGCCAATCTCTTTTGTTCTTTGCTCGGCACTGAAAGCGGCTAATCCAAACAAGCCCATACAGCCAATAAAAATGGCCATGAGTGTAAAAATCCAAAGCAGGTCGCTTAGCTTTTCTTCGCTGTTGTACATCTTGCCGTAGGTTTCATCCATGAATTTATAATCCAGTGGATAGGCCGGTACAAACTGGCTCCATTTGTTTTTAATAAACGCAAGCGTGTTGGTCATACCGGCTGTTTTTAATTTAGCGGCAACGGTATAGGTTACCTGTGGATACACTTGTATGACAGAAGCTGTAACTTTTTCGTGCAGGCTTTTATAATGAAAGTCCTGCACCACGCCAATTACTTTTCCTTTTTTTACCGGGTGCAAAGAATCGGTTGGCGCCCATTCATCCCAATAAACAGGATGACCAATGGCTTTTTCAGGACTACCCAGGCCCCACTCTTTTACAGCGGTTTCATTAATAAGAAATCCCTCCGTGGCGTCGGTTGCCATCTCTCTTGAAAAATCCCTTCCGGCAATAATGTGCAATCCCAATGTTTTAACATAATCCTGGTCGCCGATAAAAACATTGGCAGCATATTTCTTCTCACCCTCTTTAGTAGGCAGGGCAATGCCGTCACCTGCAAAAGCATCACCGGGCAAGCCATAGCCTGATGTTACATCAATAACGTTGGGTGAACTTTTTAATTCTGATTTGAACGTTTCCAGCGTTTTTGGATTGGTAGCCAAACTATCTCTTAGCTGGAAATAAACTACCTGTTCTTTATTAAAGCCAAGGTCCTTTTTATTCAAATATTTCGTTTGTCGGAATACTATCAACGTCGAAACGATCAGCAATACGGAAAGTGAAAACTGTATCACTACCAATGCCTGCCGCAACCATGAAGCCCCGCTATTCCTTACAAGCTTCATGTTTTTCAAAACCTTTATGGGTTGAAACCCGGAAAGGACCAGCGCAGGATAAATACCGGCCAGTATGCCTATTACAATTCCGGCAGCAAGTATGACCAATGCTAACAAAGGATTTGTAAACGGATTGAACTGAATGGATTTATCGGTAAACGCATTGAGTGCCGGAACAATAAAAAACGTAGCTACCGTTGCAAGGATCATAGAGAAAACAGAAAGCAAAATGGTTTCGCCAATGAATTGGAAGATGAGTTGTTTACGATCGGCGCCAATGACTTTGCGTACACCAATTTCTTTGGCCCTGCGGAAGGATCGTGCTGTGGCCAGGTTGATAAAATTGAAACAGGCAATGATCAAAACAAACAGCGCAATGATGGACAAAGCTTTGACATAACTTTCATTCCCACGAACCGCATTGTCGTAAACAAAATCGGCAGATTGAAGATGGATGTTTTGCAGCGGTTGAAAGAACGGCAGAAAAGTAGAACCTTCCTGTGTCAGTGTCGGGAAAATAGTCTTCTTTATGTAAGTCTGAAACTTGTCCTGCAACTGTTGGGCATTTGTGCCCGGTTTGAGTTTTACATAAGTATAGAACTGGTGCCAGGTCCAATTTTGCATTCTATCTTTTGGCAACCCGGCGGACTGTAAAGACATCAGGTATTGAAAATTCAAATGAAAATGTTTGGGCAGGTCGGCCAGAACACCTTTCACTGCAAAATTTTCTTTATCTATTTTAATGGTTTTGCCAACAGGGTTTGCATTACCGAAATACCGCTCAGCCAAATCTTTGGTCAGCACAATAGTTGAAGGATCGGTAAGGGCTGTAGCAGCATCGCCATAAGTAAACTTCAATGGAAAAACCTGGAAGAAGGAACCTTCTACAAACCAACCTTTGTCTTCATAGTTTTTTTTCTCGCCTTCCTCCATCAAAAACTTATCGCTTGACATCAGTATTCTTGTTGAAGTATCTACCTCGGGATATTGCTGTTTCAAAAAACTGGCGAAGGTTGGAGGTGTTACCGCTGCATAACTTATGACATTGTTATCTTTTCTCTGTTCGTAAACACGATAAATATTTTCACCGCCGGGCACAAACTTGTCGTATTGTTTTTCATCCCATACAAACAAGGCAATCACCAGGCAACCGATAATGCCAATAGTAAGACTGGCAATATTGATCAGTGCAAATCCTTTATAGCGCCATAAATTACGGATGGCCGTTTTGAAATAATTTTTGAACATAAAAAGCGTTTTATTCTGTTCTTAAATTCTTCACCGGGTTGGCAACTGCTGCCTTCACGGCCTGGAAACTGATGGTACAAATGGCAATGAATAAAGCAATAGAACCTGCTATGGCAAACATCCACCAGGCAATAGATATCCTGTAAACAAAATCCTGCAGCCATTTATACATGAGCCATGCTGCCACGGGAAAGGCAATCAACATAGAAATAATGATCAGCCAAACAAAATCTTTTGAAAGCAGTGTGATGATGTTAGGCACCGTTGCACCCAAAACTTTTCTTATTCCGATTTCTTTTGTGCGTTGTTGAATGGCATAAGCAGACAAGCCAAACAAACCAAGACAAGCAAGCAAAATGGCTATCGCAGTAAAAATGTTCAACACTTTGCCCAGTCTCAATTCAGCACTATAAAGCTTATCGTAATCTTCATCCAAAAAATGATATTCAAATGGCCGGTGCGGAATCAGTTCCTTCCATTTGCTTTCTAAAAAAGCCATTGTTGCCGGGATGGCAGCACCGGAAATTTTTACAAGCATTGTGCTTGTCCATTCTTCATTAAACAATACCAATGGCTTAATGGGATTGTGCAATGAAGAGAAATTAAAATTCCTTACTACAGCTTTTACAATTCCAGGCCGCTGATTGCCCAAAAACATTTTTTTGCCAATGGCCTGCTCCGGGGTCCATCCTAATTCCTTAGCTGCAGACTCATTTAAAATAAAATGATAGGCCTTTTCTTCCTGCTTGTCTTTTATTACATCCTTTACATCCTGTTCGGTAAAGTCATTACCACTAATGATGTGAATGCCTGTTGTAGAAATAAATTCTTCGTCAACAGGGTTGGCGGTAACCATAATCTGTGTTGCTTCCGGCATATCGGCGCTGCGCATGTTATAGCCGCCTACAATATTCGTTGGATCGTTAACCGCTCTTGAAATATGCAGCACATTAGGATTGGATTTAAACACTGTTTTTATAGTGCTTATTTTATCCATCACCTTGGCATCAAGCGGCAGAACCAATACATGGTCACGATCAAAACCCAAATCTTTCGTTTGAATGTAATGAAGCTGGTTTTGAATAATGAAGGTGGTAACGATTAAAAACACCGAGATCACAAACTGAAATACGATCAAAGATTTTCGCAGCCACAATCCCGAGTTGGTATTTTTAAAAGAACCTTTCAAAACTTTGATAGCCCGGAAACGCGAAAACACCAAAGCCGGGTAACTGCCTGCCAAAAAACTGATAAAGAAAATAATGGCAACCGCAAAGGCAATAAAAAAAGGAGACAACAACGAACCCATACTCAACTCCCGCTCTGCCAGTTTATTGAACGCCGGTAAAACCAAAGCTACCGTCATGATGCACAACAGCAGCGCCAATATGGTGATCACCAATGACTCGCTGATAAACTGCCAAAAGATTTGTTTCCGCAGCGCAC
>JBQCHB010000141.1:0-6740 GCA_051955075.1 Flavisolibacter sp. | reverse complement strand
TTATTTTATTCGTTCAACGGAGTTTAAAGTGTCTTCAGTTTTTCCTGATAGAAGGTTACTTTGTCAGCTTGTTTTTTGGTTTGATAATAATCAATCAACTGATTAATCACCTTGCGATAGTTCACTTTGTCCTGCATCTTCATATCGGTTTCCTGCGAGTACAGGTCGAATGCCTTTTGTGCATAAGGATAAAACTCCTCATACTTTTGATCTGTCTTGGCATTGATCTCTTTTTTCTTTGCTGTTGCTGCAGCCGTTGTTCCTTTTACTGCCCTTAAAGCATCATCAAGGTCGTATATCTGGTTGTACAGATGCTGCGCCATAATGTAGTTGGCAAAGGCAGTAGATTGCAGGCTAATGGCCTTGGTTAAAGCAGCCTGTAATTTCTCCTGGCGGGCTGCATAATCTGCCGGTCTTTTTTCGCTGGTATATGTGTAATTAAAAAGCTCTGTTGCATAGTCTAAAGCTAATGCATAATTGTCGGGGTATTTTTGAAGCATTTCTTCATACCTCGCTATTCTTTTCAATGTATCTTCTACAGGAATGTTTCCAAACTCCAATGCTGTCCAATAATCATTGTCAGGGAACAGTTCACGACCCAGCGCTAAATATTTATCTGCTTTTTGCTGGTCATTTCTCTTGGCATAGTATTCTGCCAGAAGGCCATATATTTCTTTAAATTCTTTGCTTTTCAATTTGGCATCGGCCAATTGTGCAAAATAAGGAATGGATTCGTCTTCTTTTTTGGCCAGGTAAGCTGCAGAAGCGGTAAGGTTCAACAACTGCGTATCCAAAGCAGGAAACGAAAATCCATTATAGGAGTAACCTCTTTTTGCAATGTAATTTTCAACCTCTACTGCATGCTTCATTTGATCGAAGGCGGCAGCATAATCTTTACTGTTATATTTTTTTACACCCTGGTTGTAATACAGGTCATACAAAGAGAACAAACCAACGTTCTGGTCTAAGGTCATCATTACATTCTTCGTATCCAGTTCCTGGTATTTTTTGAAGGCATCGAAAGCTTCCTGTTTGGCATCATAAGTCAGAGAATTAGTGCTATCCTGGCGGGCCAATTCTGCATAAACCTTTCCTTTGTAATACCATGCATTAGCATTTGTTGCATTTTTAGGATCGGCCAATACCTTGTCAATTTTTTCTTTGGCTTCGTCATACTTTCCTTTGCTGATCTTTTCCTGCACGTCATCCAGCTTTTGTGCAAATAAACTGGTGACAGAGCTTGCAAGCAATACTGATAATAACAGTTTTCGCATTGTTTCTTGTTTTTAAATTTTATGATTGAACAGGGTTCTCTTCTCCAGATGTATTTTCAGTGGAATTGGTTGTTTCGTTTTCTTCGCTAATTTCTGCAATCACCTCTTCGTCGTCGTGTACATCTATTTTGGTGATAGCCGCAATTTCATCGCCTTCATCAATACGTATCAGCTTTACGCCTTGCGTTGCCCTGCCTTGCTCTCTAATGTCAGCTACCTTCATCCTGATGGTTACGCCGCTTTTACAGGTGATCATCAAATCTTCTTTTTCAGCCACGTCTACAATACCTACCAGTCTTCCTGTTTTATCTGTAACGCTGATGGTTTTTACACCCTTACCACCTCTGTTGGTGATGCGGTATTCGTCAACCGGCGAACGTTTTCCAAATCCTTTTTCACTTACCACCATTACATTTCTATCCGGCGTAGATGGATTTACACAAATCATACCAACAACCTCATCTGATGCGTCATCCACTTCAATTCCGCTCACACCAATAGCGCCTCTGCCCGTTGGCCGCACTTTAGTTTCAGGGAAACGGATGGCCCGGCCCGAAGCCACAGCCATCATGATCTCGCAGTTGCCATCGGTCAATTTTGCATCCAGCAATTGGTCGCCTTCTACAATGGTAATAGCATTAACACCTGTTTGGCGTGGACGGCTGAAGTCAGCCAATGCTGTTTTCTTAATGACGCCTTTTCTTGTACACAGAACAATGTAATGACTGTTTACAAAATCGGCGTCCTGCAGATCAGCTATATCAATAATGGTTCTGATCTTGTCATCGGGAGCAATTTGCAACAAGTTTTGGATGGCTCTTCCTTTGCTGTTCTTTTCTCCTTCCGGAATTTCATAAACATTCAGCCAATAGCACCGTCCTTTTTCAGTAAAGAATAACAAAGTGTGATGTGTTGAGGCTACAAAAAGATGTTCGATATAATCCTCTTCTCTCGTTTTGCCGCCAACAGCGCCTCTTCCTCCCCTTCTTTGTGCACGAAACTCGGTAGCCGATGTTCTTTTAATATATCCTAAATGGGAAATGGTAATGACAACGTCTTCTTCTTTAATGAGGTCTTTAATACTTACTTCATTATCCAGGTAAGTGATCTCTGTTTTTCTTGCGTCGCCAAACTTATCTTTTACCTCCTGCAGTTCGGTTTTAATAATATCATAACGCATGCCTTCGTTGGCTAAGATCTCTTTTAAATGCGCAATCAATTTCATCAGGTCGTCATATTCCTGCTTGATCTTTTCACGTTCCATTCCGGTCAGGCGTTGTAGACGCAGTTCCAGTATGGCTTTGGCCTGTATCTCATCTAACCCCCATCCGGCATTGATCAAATTCTCTTTTGCAATATCCGGTGTAGCCGATGCACGGATCAAAGCAATCACTTCATCCAAATGATCCAGTGCTATTAAATAGCCCTGTAAAATATGGGCTCTTTTCTCTGCTTCTCTTAATTCGTATTTGGTGCGGCGAACAACTACTTCGTGGCGAAACTCAACAAACTCACCGATCAATTCTTTCAAATTCAACAGGCGTGGACGCCCTTTTACAATGGCTACGTTGTTGATACCGTAGCTGGTTTGCAGTTCAGTGAATTTGTAAAGCTGGTTCACTACTACGTTAGCTACCGCATCACGTTTCAGGTCAACCACCACACGGGTACCTTCTTTGTTGTTCGATTCGTTGTTAACGTGGGCAATCCCTTCAATGGTTTTATCGTTCACCAACTGGCCAATGCGGTCACATAGAGCATCGCGGTTTACCTGGTAAGGAACTTCTGTAATAATAATTTGTTCCCTGCCGCTCGGCTTCGTATCAATGTGCAATTTTCCACGCAGCACTACCCTGCCGCGTCCAAAATGAAAGCCCGCCTTTATACCTTCCATTCCGTATATAGTACCCCCTGTTGGAAAGTCTGGAGCTTTCACAAACTGCATCAGTTCATCTATGGTAATTTCTCTGTTATCAATATAAGCAATACACCCATCCACCACCTCGCTTAAATTATGCGGCATCATGTTGGTGGCCATACCTACGGCAATACCGCTTGAGCCGTTCAGCAATAGTTGAGGGATGCGGGTAGGTAATACAGTAGGCTCCTGCAAAGAGTCGTCGAAGTTGAGTTGGAAATCCACTGTTTCCTTGTCTATATCCTGCAGCATCGCTTCCGCCATACGCTGCATTCTCACCTCCGTATAACGCATCGCTGCAGGGCCATCGCCATCCTGGCTGCCAAAATTACCCTGGCCATCTACAAGCGTATAGCGCATACTCCATTCCTGGGCCATACGCACCATGGCATCATACACCGATGAGTCACCGTGCGGGTGGTACTTACCTAACACTTCACCTACTACACGGGCCGATTTTTTATAGGGCTTGTTATGGCTCATGCCCAGTTCGTTCATAGCATATAAAATGCGGCGGTGAACGGGTTTAAGGCCATCTCGTACATCGGGCAAGGCACGGCCTACAATCACTGACATGGAATAGTCAATGTAGGCAGTCTTCATTTGTTCCTCGATGTTTACTGGTATAATCCGGTTGAAATCGTTTGTTTGTTGCGGTTGAATATTTTCTTCCATTCTTTCAGCTTGTTACTACAATTTTTTAAGGTCAGCAAATGTATCGTTTTTAAGCGTAGCAACCTGATAAATTGAGGTATTTTAAGGACATATTACCATCCGGCTTCATACTTTTTTATCTGGATCAAAAATCTATAACTAATATTAACATTTGAGGAATAAGGCACAAAAATTTCATGTTGTAGGAAAGACTAAATCTTGTGGCCATGGAAGGGTATTTGTTGCGTAGCGATAAAAATGAGTCAGCTTGTTTTCCTTTAAACACCATCACCTTTGCAAAGCTGGATTTACTTCAACATTACAAGCGCCAAAGAACAGCAGCGCCGTGGACCAATTTTTCGGTAAAAGAATTAAAAGCCTTTGTTAACGAGGCACAAATATCAGCCAACGGACTTTACACCGACAACAAGCAAAGCGACTTTCAAAAACCGGCAAAAACAAAGAATTTTTATTTTCCCTGGTTCTTCTTGTTGGGTTAATAACAACTGCTGTTTTCCTGGCAAAAATAATAGCAGCAATAGCTGAAAAAGTAATGGTCAGCAATGAGGTGTCGAAAATTGCACCGACTAATATTTCAACTAAAATTATGGCAGGCAGAAACTTTCAAAACGCCATTGTAAGAGAGCTTGTTCCGCCTGCGGAAAAACCAAGGCCGATACCCAGGCCTGCTAAGCCTAAAGACATTAAAAAGCAAATAAAACTGCAGGCAACACATTATAAAACCGGCGTTTCTGACGCCATCAATGATGTACAATTAGTTATTTTCAACCACTCCGCATATTTTGTAAACCAGGTAGTGGTAGAAGTGAATTATATAAAGTCAGATGGAAAAATAATTGAAACAGACACTTACCAGGTTAGATCATTAAGGCCCAATAGTTCGCAACTGCTTTTTGTTCCTCACAGCAAGCCTGGCGCAAAAATGAAATACAAAATCAAAAATATTTATGCTCTTCAACGCAAATCTTTAATGAGAATCGTATAGCTCACTTAACCCCTTGCGCAATTCTTCAGGTTTTATATTTGACCTGCTTACATTTGTTTCAGCATTATGAAAAAAATTTTACTATTCGGCGCAGGAAAATCAGCAACGGTTTTAATTCGGTATTTACTAGAAAATGCAGCTGCGGAAAATTGGCAGCTGATATTGGTTGATGCGAATCTTGTAATGGCACAGGAAAAAATCGGAAACAATGACCATGGCAAAGCAGTTTCAATAGATATTAATAATGAAACGCTACGAAGCGAATTAATACAACAATCTCATATTGTTATTTCCCTCATGCCTCCTGCACTTCACTTTTTAATTGCCAAAGATTGTGTGCAGTATAAGAAAAATTTGCTTACAGCTTCTTATGTAGATGAACAAATGCGTTCGTTGCAAAATGAAATTGAAAAAAACGGGTTGTTGTTTTTGTGCGAGATGGGATTGGATCCAGGCATTGACCACATGAGTGCCAAAAAGATCATTGATGAAATTCATGGCAAAGGCGGAAAGATACATTCGTTCATTTCGCATTGCGGCGGACTGGTAGCACATGAAAGTGACAACAATCCCTGGCATTATAAAATAAGCTGGAACCCCCGCAATGTTGTAATAGCTGGCAAAGCCGGTGCTATTTATAAACAAAACGGTGAAATCACTGAATTGGAGTATGAAGACCTGTTTGCACAAAAAAGATACGTTCCCATACCGGGCGCAGATGTGTTATGCTGGTATCCGAATCGCGACTCGCTAAGTTATATCCCGCTGTATGGTTTGCAGGAAACAGCAACTTTTATACGTACCACCTTGCGCCACCCCGATTTCATTTATGGATGGAAGAACATCATTGATTTGAAGTTGACAAATGAAAGCGATGTGTGTGAAACGAATGGGCGTACACTGGCCGCTTTTTTTAAAGAACACATGGACAAAAATGGTTTTAGTGAGTGGCTGGAACAAAAGCTTCGTGAACAATTTGATGCTACAAAGACCTTATTGGCCGAATTAGTGAACTTAGTGGAACTGGAGCAAAAAGCAGAAGAAAAAGGCGTAGAGCAGGTGGAAGAATTTATGATGGTGGATGACAAAGGTGATCTAAAGGAAGTAGATATTGATGATCTGAAAATAAATGCGGCGGCTACCCTGGCCGATAAAATGCATGATGCCAGTTTAACATTGAAACAGCTTTTTTACCTGGGTATGGATGACGACCAAACCATTATCAATAAAGGACAATGCAGCACCGCGGATGTATTACAATTTGTGCTTGAAAAAAAACTGGCATTGCAAGCCGGCGACAAGGACAGGATCATTATGCTGCACGAAATTGAGTTTACACATGCAGAAAAGCATTACAATACAACCAGCACTTTGTTATTGAACGGCGAGGACGATGTACACACTGCTATGGCAAAAACAGTTGGACTTCCACTGGGCGCAGCAGCCAAATTAATTTTGAATGGCACCATTAAAGAAAAAGGATTGCACATCCCGGTTGTAAAAGAAATATATGAACCGGTATTGAAAGAACTTGAAAAATATGGAATTGTTTTTAATGAAGATAGGCAAGCCCTTAATTGAACTATTTCTATTCTACTTAAGGATATTCTGCAATGAGTAGCTATAGAAAAAATTGATTTGTATATGAAATACAAAGACACTTACGAAATTCTCATCAGAAAAAAAGTGCCTTATTGGAGTGAATTTCTTATCGGTCTAATGATTGTGCTTTTCTCTTTTTTGCTTCTGCTCTATTTTGTTATGATTCCATCCGACGACGCTTCAGGAGAAATGAAAGTTGCTTATTACATATTAGTGGTGCCAGAGTGGTTAAAAGTAGGATCGGCATATTCTTTTTTAGGCTTGATTTTACTATTCCCCATTTACA
>JBQCHB010000140.1:0-11418 GCA_051955075.1 Flavisolibacter sp. | reverse complement strand
AAAGAAATTTGGTTGCCCGAGGCTGATTTTAAAAAATTTTCAGCAAAGTCCTCTCCCATCAATCTTCTTAATTACGAAATTGTGGAAGAAGACCAATCACTTGGAAAAATACTGGAGGTGATTGAACAGCCGCACCAGCTTCTTTGCCGCATTGACCTTAACGGAAAAGAAGCACTCATTCCTTTACACGAAGAAACCATCATCAAAATTGATAAAAGAAAACAGCAGGTTATAGTCTCGCTGCCTCCAGGATTATTGGAAATTTATCAGTAGAAACTCCGGTTGCTCTTATGGCATTTCTTGCTTGTATCATGTGCCTTTGCTCATGAGCAATTAAAAAGCGGAATGCATCACCCAACTTCAACCTTATCAACTTGCTAATAGAGGTAGGCACATGTGTTTGTTCCAAATTACGTTTGCGGGCCGTTTCCAGCAAATGCAGCAATTTATTCTGATGCTCATGAAACTCTTTAAAAACGCCTTCTACATTAATACCACGGTCAGGCCTGAAGGATTTCATCGCCTTCATTTTGTTTTTTACCTCGTACACATTTTTCGGCATCATCATATTGGTGAAATAATTTCCAAAAAAACCAGGCACAAACCAGGCATTCACTTCTTTTGGAATGTGCACCATCACTTTTTCTATCGCCGGCAAATAGTAACGGCTGTACATATTCAAGTGTTCTAACGCCTGGGCAGCACTCCATTTTCCTTCTTCAGGAGGATAGCTCAGCTTCACAGTATCGGCCTGCTGCAAATGTTCGGCGGCGGCTATCAGTTGGCGAACATCAGCTTCTAACTGGTCAATAAGTTCCTCGCTTTTAAACTTTTTCATACAAACTAATTTTTACAAAGCTATTTCTACAATAATTGCAAAATCTTTGCCTATACCAAGATTTAAATGCGAACCGAGCCTAAAAGCTTGCTGAAAGTGGTGGCATCAATGCCGAGATAAGAAGCAAGATATTTATGGGGAATTAAATTGAGCACATGCGGGCTGCGGAAAAGCAGCTGTCGAAACTTTTCTTCTGCACTCAAAGATTGTAATTCCACTTGTCTTTTTAAAACGCCTTTTAAAGAAAAAGCTGTGGATTTTAAAATCAGGCGTTGAATATTGGGGAAACTTTCCATCAATTCCTCGACTTGCTGATACGAGGTTTTTAAAAACTTACTTGCGGTTAATGTTTCAAAAAAATACAATGATGGTGTTTGTGTTAAAAAAGAATCAGCTACGCCGGAAAAAGAATAAGGATAAGTAAATACAACAGTAGCCTCTTCCTTCTCTCCCAAATAAAAACTTCTTTGAATGCCTTCAACTACAAAAAATAAATTTCTTTCGGTATCGCCGGCAGCCGTCAGAATGGTTTTCCGCTTACAGGAAAAGGGTTCCCACACCGATAAAAAAGCACTCCATTCTTCTTTTTTCAATGGGTGAAATGTTTCAATGAACTTTTCAAGTTGTGTTGTATCCAAAACATTTTTTTGATCCGTTAAAATTAACGGCAAAGAAGCAGATAAGTTTAATTTTGAAAAGTGCCTCTTCACACCCGTCATATTGCCCATTTCGACCTTGATGCTTTTTTTGTTTCGGTTGAATTATTAAAAAGTCCTCATTTAAAAGGCAAGCCGTTAATTGTTGGCGGAGATGGACAAAGAGGTATTGTGGCTGCCTGCAGTTACGAAGCCCGGAAGTTTGGTATTCAAAGCGCCATGCCTTCTTTAACAGCAAAACGCTTATGCCCAGATGCCATTTTTTTAAAAGGCAGCTATCATGAATACAGCAAGTATTCAAGAATAGTAACACAGATCATTGCCGATTCGGTACCGTTGTATGAAAAAGCCTCCATAGATGAATTTTATATTGACCTGACAGGTATGGATAAATTTTTTGGTGTCAGCCAATATACAAGAGCGTTAAGAGAAAAGATCATTCGCGAAACAGGCCTACCCATTTCTTACGGATTATCTACAAGCAAACTGGTAAGCAAGATGGCCACCAATGAAGCAAAACCTAATGGTTATTTGGAAGTTCCTGCAGGCAAGGAAACTGCTTTTTTATGGCCACTGACCGTTGATAAAATTCCAGGCGTGGGAAAACAAACGCAGATCGAATTGCATAACATAGGTATTTATACCATTGAGCAAATTGCCAAAACCCCGGTTGATCAATTGGAATATCGCTTTGGCAAATGGGGTAAAAAATTATGGGAAAAAGCCCATGGCATTTCCGGTTCTGTAGTAGAACAATACAGCGAGCAAAAATCACTTTCCCATGAAAATACTTTTCATGAAGATGGTAACGACATTCATTTTTTACATGGCGAATTGGTGCGCCTTACGGAAAAAGCAGCCTATGATTTAAGAGAAGAAAGCAAGCTGACGGGTTGTGTAACGATTAAATTGCGTTATGCCGATTTCAAAACTGTTTCCAAACAGGAAGTAATTGATTATACAGCACTGGATAATGTGCTAATGGCTAAAGTAAAGGACCTGTTCAACAAGCTTTACAAGAAAGGAGAAAAAGTAAGATTACTGGGCGTTCGTTTCAGTCATTTGGTACCTATGACGGTGCAAATGAGTTTGTTTGACGATGCTATTGAAAAACTGGAATTGTTTAAAGCGGTAGATGGTATTAAAAATCAGTTTGGCAGTGGTGCCGTTATGAAAGCAACTTCACTGAAAAAGAAAGAAGATGGCGAGAAGCTTTGAGTCATGAGCTTTGAGACTGGAAATAGTAACAATACTATCGGTCTCGTAGCTCACAGCTAAAAGCTCTCAGCTTGCACAACAGCATTACCAAACCAAAAAAGCTAATCTCCCAACTCACTGCTTATCCTTAATTTTATCGCTAATAAAAACAACTAACGATGATGCAAACAGCCTGGAAAGAATATCAGGATAAGAATCAACAACGCTTTTTAGACGAAATGCTGGAGTTGCTACGGATTCCTTCTGTTAGCGCCAAAACAGAACATAAACAAGACATGCGCAAATGTGCAGAACTGGTTAAGCAACGCTTATTAGATTCCGGCGCAGACAAAGCCGAAGTAATGGAAACAGCAGGTCATCCCGTGGTGTACGCAGAAAAAATCATTGATCCTTCCAAACCTACTGTATTAGTATATGGGCACTACGATGTGCAACCCGCCGAACCGCTGGAACTGTGGCACAGCGGGCCTTTTGAGCCGGTAATTAAAGACGGTAAGGTATATGCAAGAGGCAGTGCCGATGATAAAGGACAGTTTTACATGCATGTGAAAGCCATGGAAACAATGGCTAAAACCAACAGCATGGAAACCAACATTAAATTTTTGATTGAAGGCGAAGAAGAAGTAGGCTCACCTAATTTGGGAAAGTTTGTTGCTGACCATAAAGATCTTTTAAAAGCCGATGTAATCCTGATCTCTGACAGTGCCATGATCAGCATGGAAAATCCTTCACTAGATATCGGCGTAAGGGGCCTGTCATACATAGAAGTGGAAGTAACCGGCGCCAACCGTGATTTGCATAGCGGAACTTATGGTGGCGCTGTTGCCAATCCTATTACCATACTGGCAAAAATGATCGCATCGCTGCACGACGAAAATAATCATGTAACCATTCCAGGATTTTATGATGATGTAGTGGAAGCAAGCACAGAAGAAAGAAACTTAATGGCAAAAGCACCTTTCAATGAGCAGGAGTATAAAGATGAATTAGGCGTGAAAGAATTGTGGGGAGAAAAGGGATTTACAACCAACGAAAGAACAGGCATTCGTCCTACAATTGAGGTAAACGGCATTTGGGGCGGCTATACAGGCGAAGGGGCCAAAACCGTTTTGCCATCGAAAGCCACTGCAAAAATTTCTGCACGCTTGGTTCCCAACCAAAACTCAAGAAAGATCACCGATATGCTGTTGGAGCATTTCAAAAAAATTGCCCCGCCTTCTGTTACCGTTCATGCATTTGAGCATCATGGCGGCGAACCTTACATGACACCCATTGACAGCAAAGGTTACCAGGCGGCAGCAAAAGCTATTCAAACAACATTCGGTAAAACACCTGTGCCGGTACGTGGCGGCGGCAGCATTCCTATCTGTTCCATTTTAGAAAAAGAGCTGGGAATTAAAATTGTGTTTATGGGTTTTGGTTTGGATAACGACAATCTGCATTCGCCGAATGAGAAATACAATTTAGAAAACTACTACAAAGGGATTGAAACCATTCCTTATTTCCATAAGTTTTTTGCACAGGACTAAAACAAACATTCCATACCTGGCAGGTATAGAATGTTTATGTATAATGCTATGAAGTACGAGGTTCAGCTTCGTACTTTTTATTTATGCTTGTTTTTCAATTGAGGCACTAAAGGTTTGTTTTGCAAGCCAGGGTTAGGAATGGTTGATTTAAAAGGAACTTGTACATCAGGCCATGCGTTTGGCATAACTGCAAGGTCTTTAGTATCAGGAACGATACAGGGCATATTGTCCTGGGGCAAATAATAAATGCCGGGTTCTTCTTTCATGCTCAAATAATCTTTGAACTTTTTGATCAGGCTATCTTTATCAACTGGCTTTCTTATCTCATAATGCCTTTTTACAACATCGGATTGTTTCATCACATTAGGCACATCAACTTTAAATTCCTGGGCTGAAGAGCAAACGTAAAAAGCAGAAAAGAGAAACAGCAGCAGTGGTTTCATGGCATCATTATTTATTCTAATTTACGCAATTATTTTTTACTCATGACTGAGAAAGAAAAGCTGCGGTTGGATAAATACTTGTGGGCCATCCGCATTTTTAAAACAAGAACAATGGCCGCTGCCGCCTGCGATACGGGCAAAATAAAACAAAACGGCACTGCCGTGAAAGCCGCAAAAAACGTAACCGTTGGCGATGAATACGAAGTGAAAACGGAAGCCAAACGCTGGCGCATAAAAGTTACAGGCTTATTGCACAATCGTGTGGCTTTTTCCGAAGCTGTCAAATATTATCTTGACATTACGCCGCAGGAAGAACTGGATCGCCTGCAATTCCAGGCGGCATCGTTTCATACCGGTAAAAGACAAAGTAAAATCGGTCGTCCTACCAAAAAGCAAAGAAGAGAACTGGATGGATTTTTAGATGAAGAAGATTAATACAAATAGTCTCAAACCCTAAACCTCAAGCTTTCTTCGGTTACCTTTGCACCCCTATGACCGAATTTTTGCATGATAAGATAAAACCGTTTTCAGGCGAAGGTTCTAAAAAAGAACAGGTACGTTCGATGTTCGATCGCATTGCGCCCCGCTACGATTTTATGAACCGCTTCTTAAGCATTGGTATTGACATAAGCTGGCGCAAAAAAGCGATTCGCCGGTTTAAAAAAGACGCACCGCAAAATCTTTTGGATGTGGCTACAGGCACGGCCGACATGGCGATTATGGCTGCAAAAATTTTACACCCACAAAAAATTACCGGGATTGACATTTCTGAAAAAATGCTGGAAATAGGAAGAAAAAAGATTCAAAATCAAAATCTTGGAACGAAGATTGAATTGTACGGCGGCGATGGTGAAACAATAAACTTCGGCAATAATTCGTTTGATGGCGTGATGGTGGCCTTCGGTGTTCGCAATTTTGAGCACCTGGAAAAAGGCCTGCAGGAAATTTTACGAGTGATGAAGCCGGGAGCTCAATTGGTAGTGCTGGAGTTCAGCAAGCCAAGCATTCCGGGTGTAAAAGCCTTGTACAATTTGTATATGAGTGTAGTGGCGCCGCAAATGGCTAAGTGGTTTGCTCAAAATAAAAAAGCATATCAGTATTTGAACGAATCGGCCAAAGCCTTTCCTGACCGCCAGTTGTTTGTTGATATTTTAAATAAAACAGGTTATTCCGATACCTCATTTAAACCACTAAGTTTAGGAATATGTTGCATTTACAGCGGACGAAAGCCAACAACATGAAGAACCGGGCCCTTCTCTTAGTGCTCCTTATTTCTATTTCGTTTTCTTCTATTGCGCAAAAGGTTTTGTACCAGGAAGAGCATGACAGCAAGCCTTTTTATTTTGGCATTTCTCTTGGCATTAGCAAAGCAAGTTTTAAAACACATTTAGACCCCAGTTTTTTAGAGCAGGATAGCATTATGGTAGCTGAGCCTTTAAACAACGGCGGATTTAATTTGGGCTTACTCGCAACCATGAAGCTGACTAATCGTTTTGAACTGCGTTTCAATCCGCAACTGATGTTCATGGAGCGAAACATTCGTTACCAGCTCAACAGAAATTATGCGCCTGATATTGATTTTGGATATGAGGTTAATAAAAAAGTAGAATCTGTTATCACTACTTTCCCATTGCAATTAAAATTCAACTCCGACCGTATTGGTAATTTTCGTGTGTACATGTTGGGCGGTGGAAAATTGGATGTTGACCTGGCTTCAAACGCCAAGGCCCGCAAGGCAGATGACATGATCAAAATAAATCGTTTTGATTATGGCGTAGAAGCTGGCGTGGGTTTCAACTTCTATTTTCCCAGCTTTATTCTTTCGCCGGAAATTAAGGTGAGCAATGGCTTTAGCAATCTGCACGACCGTAATGAAAAATTAAATTACAGCCGTGTTCTGGAGGCTATCAATTCAAGAATGATCGTATTCACCATTCATTTGGAAGGGTAAGAAAGTTTGAAGTTATTTATCGGCCATTCACTTCTTTGCCCAACTCTTTTTGTTATCATTTTCTTGATTTTTTCCAAGCACCTTCGTTACTATCAACTTCTCTTGCGTCGCACTCTTGTACTTCTATGGCTCTACTGAGCACATTTGAACCACATAAAACTATGTGAACAATATGCTTTCTATGTCCTATGTGGTTCAATAAAAAGGTAAAATAGAACAGAAAAAGAAAGGTTGCCCTAAAGCAACCTCAAACTAAAAACTTCAAACTAAAAACTGCTTATTGTTCCACCCTTACACTATCTACAATATATGGTGTATCGCCACGCCAGGAAAGCGTTCCATTTTTTTCCTCGTAATGTATTGTCACAAATTTTCCCTGCGCATTCATTAATTCGTTTGCTACATTTTTATCGGTTACGGAAAAGAAAAATTTTTCTGACGCCAGTGCCACATTCATATTGCTTTTAATGCTGCTTAAGATCATTTCGCCTTCATAGGTTTTAAACAAATTTCCTTTGTGTGAAAACTTTTGCAACAGTCCATAGCGGTTGCCGCTGCTATAGGTGAAATAATACTTCCAGTAGAAAAATCCGGCACCGGCAAGAAGAAGCAGTATAAAAAATATCCAGAGAAATTTTTTTACACCGCTTCCAACTCTTTTCAATGTTTGCTTGGAATTTTCCATATCCCTAAATTAAGCAGAACAGGTAATGATTACAATCCATATTTATCAACCAAATAAATCAATGCCGTCATATTTACAGCGCCTAATTCTAACTCCCGTTTATTTACATTTTCAAATACATCGTTCGGTGTGTGATGGTAGTCAAAATAGCGTTGTGAGTCGGGCATAAAGCCGGCAATTGTTGCATGCAGAAAGTCTCTAAGAAGGCCTATGTCAGAACCGCCACCGCCACGTTCTACATCGGTGCCGCCATAAGGTGCCAGCAATTTGCTCCATCCTAAAAACTTTTGATACACGGCATCAGTACCTGTAACATTAAATCCTCTTGGAGTAAAGCCGCCTTCATCGCTTTCCAAAGCAAAAATGTGCTTTTCGCCTTTTTCCCTGGCTTCTTCTGCGTATTTTTTTCCTCCCCTTGTTCCGTTTTCTTCATTGGCAAACAACACGAAGCGAATCGTTCTTTTAGGTTTGTAGCCCAATACTTTTAATGTACGAAGCACTTCTATTGTTTGTACAATACCGGTACCGTCATCGTGTGCACCTTCCGATGGATCCCATGAATCGAGGTGGCCGCCTACTGTTATGTATTCATTTGGAAATTCGGAGCCTTTGATTTCCGCGATTACATTGTGGCCGATCGTATCAGGCAAAAACCTGCCGCGGGTGAGCAGGCTAACAGATATTGCTCCATTTTGCAATTGAGTGCTCAGCCAATCTGCATCCTGTAAGCCAATAGCCACTGCAGGAAGTTTTGGCAAAGCTTCGTCGTAACGTGTTGAACCTGTATGCGGGTAGTTATCTGTGCTATGCGACATGCTTCTTACAATTACACCCACAGCACCATATTTGGCGGCACGGCTGGGACCAGCGCCCCGGTATTTCACGGCATCACCGTAAGCCTCAAAAGTGTGAATGAATTTTGGATTGAACTTGTAATTATAAAAAACGATTTTGCCTTTTAACTGATCTTTCTTCGCTTCTAAATCATCAAAATTTTTGACTTCAATAACACCGGCCTTTAAAGGTTTCATAGAACCAACGGAATTGCCCAAAGCAATGACATACAAACTTTTTGTTTGCAATTTTTTATTACCGTTTTTTGAGAAATAAGCTGTTGCCTCATCTTTGCCGCCGCGTACCCAATGTGGCACCATGCACTCCTGTAAATACACATTGTCTGCACCAGCGCCTTGCAAAGTTTTCAATCCCCACTGTTCGGCTTTTACCATTTGAGGGGAGCCGGCCAAGCGTCCGCCAATTTGCTTGGTTAAAACACGCAGGTCTTCATACGATTTTCCATTGGTCAAAATTTCATCGGCAATATGGCGGATAAAAACTGAATCTTCATTTTGTGCCGAAGCAGAAAGCACAAGTAAAACAAAGGATAGGAAAGTTGTAAGTTTCTTCATCTGCTAAAATTAAAATGAAACAGGTTTGCAAATACAATTATTTAACTTATCACCACGAAGCGATCCCATTTTTGTATTTACCTTAGTCAGCTAAAGTTGAAGTAATGAGAATTGGAATCGTTTGTTATCCCACTTTTGGTGGCAGTGGTGTATTGGCTACAGAACTAGGAAAAGCATTGGCGCAAAATGGCCACCAGGTACATTTCATCACTTACCAGCAGCCAGTACGGTTAAATGGTTTTATTCCCAATATTTTTTACCACGAAGTGCAGGTGCCTACTTACCCGCTCTTCGATTATCCGCCTTACGAGACAGCCTTGGCCAGCACCATGGTGGATGTTATTAAAAACAATCATTTGCAATTACTGCATGTGCATTATGCTATTCCGCATGCATCGGCCGCGTACATGGCTAAAAAAATTTTAGAACAGGATGGCATCCACATTCCGGTAATTACTACACTGCACGGAACAGATATTACTTTAGTAGGAAGAGATAAAACTTATGCGCCTGTTGTAGCTTTCTCCATCAATCAAAGCGATGCCATAACAGCTGTTTCGCAAAATCTGCGTGATGAAACTTTCACGCATTTTAAAATCGAAAAGTCCATCGAGGTCATTCACAATTTTGTAGATGTACAGCGTTTTGCCCGCAAGCCTATTGATGCATTCAAAAAAGTGATTGCGCCCAACGGCGAACGTGTACTACTGCATGCTTCCAACTTCAGAAGAATAAAAAGAGTGCAGGATGTGGTGTTGATCTTTAATAAAGTAAAACAACATATTCCGAGCAAATTATTATTTGTAGGTGATGGCCCAGAACGCGGAACTGCCGAGCAACTTTGCCGTGAGTTGGGCGTTTGCGATGATGTAAGGTTTGTAGGCAAGCAGGAGCAGATGGAAGACATATTGGCTATTGCCGATCTTTTTCTGCTCACTTCCGAATATGAAAGTTTTGGATTGGCTGCATTGGAGGCAATGGCGGCAGGTGTACCTGTAATTTCTACCAACGCAGGTGGCTTGCCGGAAATTATGATACAAGGTGTAACCGGTTATATGGGTGATGTTGGCGACATTCAAACTATGAGCAGACAGGCCATTGACATTTTGGAAAACGATGATCGCTTGCAACAATTTAAGGCTGCTGCGTCTCAACAGGCTGAAGCGTTCGATATTAAAAACATTGTGCCGCTTTACGAAAAATTATACGAGGAAGTATTGAGCCAGGTATATGTGCACTAGCATTTAAAATTGAACGTTGAGCATTGCGCATTGAATATTAAAACAAATGCTCAATTAGGAATTTTCAATGCACAATGTTCAAGAAAGAAACTCCTGAAATATTTATCTTCTTAACCAGGGTTGAGGGTTTACATTCTTTGATTCAACCATCAACATAAAATCAAGCTGTCCACCACTACCATCATCAGCTTGCGCAGTGCGGCCAATAGCCTGGCCTGTTCTAACCTCATCGCCCCTGCTTACACTTGCGCTGGATAAATTACTGTACACCGTAAAATATTTACCATGACGAATCATCACCATCATACCATCACCCGTGTTGGAAACAGCACTTACCTCGCCATCAAAAACCGCTTTAACTGTAGTGCCAGCTGAAGGAGTGGAAATAGTAATGCCGGGATTATCCATTGACAAGCCCTCTATTTTACTGGTGCCAAAAGGAATGCTGACAACTCCATTATCAACAGGCCAGGGCAGGCTTCCTCTATTGTTGGCAAAGTTGGCAGCAAGTTTTGCCTGTCCTTCATTCAACACTAAATAGTCTGTTCTCTTTTTTGCGGGTGCTGTTGTCTTTGGCGCTGGCGTTGCAGAACCAGTAGAACCACTATTTTTATTTGCTTCAGCTTCCTTCTTTTTAGCGGCAGCAACTCTTGCTTCTTCTTCTTTTTTAGCTCTTTCAATTTCACGGCGAACAATAGCCGCAATTTGACCTCTTAAAATATTATCACGTTTTCTCTTAACAGCCATTTGTTTAGCCAGATCTTTTTCCTGCGATTTGAGTTTGGCCACCACAGCGTCTTTTTCTTTCTTTTGCTCGGCTAAAGCGTTCACTTGTTGCTGCTGATTTTCCAGAGCCGATTTTTTTTGCGATTGTTTACCTAATAGCTGCTGCTTACGATCCTGAATTACTTTTTGTGTTTCCTTAATGTTAGTAACCTGCTGCTGCCTGTAGGCCCTGTACGATTTTAGATATGACACTCTTTTCAACGCATCATTAAAGCTGCTGGCAGAAAAAATGAAATTCAAAAAATCGTAGCTGCTTTTGTTCTTGTACGCATATACTACACTCTTGGCATATTCGGCTTTCAAGGTATCTAATTGCCGTTGCAGTCTTGTAATTTCCTGGTTGCTGCTGTAAATATCATCTGAAATAATGCGGATCTCTTTATTGATGTTGCCAATTAACCTGTTTTGCAGTTCCAGCTTTTGTTCCAACATTCTCAATTTAGCCAGGTTGGCCTTTGTCTGTCCTTTTACCTTGCTCAAACTTGATTGCAGCTCTCTTATTTCCTGTTGAATTTCCTGGCGTTCTTTTTCCATATTGGTTTTGTCCTGCGACTGTCCATAACAGATTTGAATGCTAAAAAAAAAAGAGGGCTACAATCAGTAATTTTTGCATCGGTGGTCTTTTTAGAAATGTATCTAACGCTTTCAAAAAAAATAAATTT
>JBQCHB010000139.1:0-3414 GCA_051955075.1 Flavisolibacter sp. | reverse complement strand
GAATATTTATCTGTACATCATCTTTACCGGTAAGCTTCTTTAATTCTTCCTTGATACGGTCAACCTCGCCGCCACCTTTACCAATGATAATCCCGGGTTTTGAAGTATGAATAGTAATTATCAGCTTGTTCAATGTGCGTTCAATGACGATTTTCGAAATTCCACCTTTATTGATACGCGCATTAAGGTAGGTCCTTATCCTATCGTCTTCAATCAATTTTTTACCATAATCTTTTGGATTCGCAAACCAGTTACTGTCCCATCCACGGATGATGCCTAACCTGGCTCCAATCGGATTTGTTTTTTGACCCATTATTTGGTTTTTATTTTGTTGTTTTTTTGTCTTCTTTTTTCTTTTCTGATTTTTCTCCTTCAGCTTTTGCTTTCGGCTTGGCTGCTTTAGGAGCTTCTTTCTTTGCTGCTGCTTTTTTCGGAGCCGCTTTCTTTGTTTTTGAAGAAGTTGTTTTCTCAGCAACAACTTTCTCTTCTACCGGCGCGGCTTCTTTTGTAGCTACTTTTTTCTTTTCACTTCCATTTTCTATGCTATGAATGCTATCCACTACGATAGTGACATGATTGCTGCGTTTGCGGATGCGATAGCCTCGGCCCTGGGGCGCCGGACGCATTCTTTTAATCACTCTGCCACAATCCACCATTATTGTTTTTACTACAAGGCCTGCATCTTCCACCTTTTCATCTGTATTCTTTTGTTCCCAGTTATTAATGGCGCTCTTTAATAATTTATACATCGGCACTGCAGGATGTTTGGGATTGAATTGAAGAATTCCTAACGCTTTTTCCACCTCAAGTCCACGAATCAGATCAGCCAACAAACGCATCTTGCGCGGAGATGTCGGATAATTATTAAGTTTTGCTACTGCTTCCATATTTTTCTATTTCAAAATCGGTAATAAAAGTTGCTTTACCGGCAACATTATTATCAATTGATTATGCAATCTTTTTACTAGAGTGTCCTTTAAAATTCCTTGTTGGTGCAAATTCGCCCAATTTATGACCAACCATAAACTCGGTAACATACACCGGAATAAATTTATTTCCGTTGTGCACTGCAAAAGTGTGGCCCACAAAGTCAGGCGTAATTGTTGACCTGCGTGACCATGTTTTTATAACACCCTTTTTTGCATTGCCCTCATTAATAGCAAGCACCTTATCTTCCAGTTTTGCTTCAACGTAAGGACCTTTTTTAATTGAACGAGCCATTTGTATTATTTATGTTTTTGCTTTTAGCTTTGAGCCTTCAGCTTATGTTTATTTGTTAGGTAATTTTTTGCCGTTTCTTCTCTGGATGATCATTTTATCTGAGCCTTTTCCGCGGGTACGGGTTATTTCTCCCTTAGCGTATTTATTAGTCCTGCTTCTTGGATGTCCACCTGAAGCCTTTCCTTCACCACCACCCATCGGATGGTCAACCGGGTTCATCGCTACGCCTCTTGTTCGGGGCCTGATACCTTTCCACCTGTTTCTTCCGGCCTTCCCCTTGCTTTCAAGGCTGTGGTCGCTGTTGGAAACAACACCTACGGTTGCATAGCAATTGATAAGTATTTTTCTTAGTTCACCGCTTGGCATTTTCAACACAGCGTGCTTTTCTTCTTTATTGGTTAGTTGAGCAGAAGATCCTGCGCTGCGGGCCAATTTGCCGCCCTGGCCGGGTTGCATTTCAATATTATGAACTACAGTTCCCAAAGGCATGTTCTTAAGCTGCAAAGCATTTCCCAATTCAGGAGCTGCCGCATCACCACTTACAATAGAGGCGCCTACCTGCAATCCTTGCGGAGCAAGAATGTATCTTTTTTCACCATCTGCAAAAACCGTTAGAGCAATAAATGCGCTACGATTCGGGTCGTACTCAATTGTTTTTACAGTGGCAGTAATTTCTTTTTTATCTCTTTTAAAATCAATGATGCGGTACATCTTTTTATGCCCACCTCCAAGATAGCGCATGCTTCTGCGCCCCTGTGAGTTACGGCCAGCCGTATGATGAACTTTCTGTACCAAACTCTTTTCGGGTTCGTTCGTTGTCACCTCAGCATAAGCATTACCAATTCTCCAGCGGGTTCCTGCGGTAGTTGGTTTGTATTTTCTTAAAGCCATGATTTTTTATTTTATTTCCCGAAAAAATTTGCGGGTACTATTATTTTGTTTCTTCCTTTTTAAAATCTACACATTTCCATAAAGATCAATGGTATCGCCCTCGGCCACTGTTACAATCGCTTTCTTTTTGGCGGGTTTGCGGCCTGTCAGCAAACCTGATTTTGTATTTCTTTGCTTCACTTTAGAAGGCACGTTAATCGTGTTTACGTCTTCTACCGTAATGCCATAAAACTCTTCTACAGCTTTTTTAATCTCCAGCTTATTCGCTTTTCTGTTTACAACAAAAGTATAACGGTTGTATTTTTCAGATAAGCGATTCACTTTTTCTGACAACACAGGTTTTATTAAAACATCTGACGTTTTCATTGCTCAATTTTGAAACCTGCTAACCGGCAGGCTGGTTTAAAAATGTGGAAATCAAATTGGCCAAACCATTTCTATTTCCAGATCTGTTCTTTTTAATATTCCTCAACAATCAGAATAAAAAATCGAAATATTTGTTGTTTTACTGTTTACTTTTTAAATCTCACCCGCACTTTCATCACCGTCTCCCCGTTCATCTACGCTTCTTCATTTTCTGTTTCAACATCCTCCGCAAAAATTTTAGCAGCACTTTCTGTAAACACTACCGAATCTGCATTCACAATATCATACGTATTGATATCCAGATACGAGGTACCGCAAATCGAAGGAATGTTTCTGAAACTCTTAACCACGTTTTCATCATATTCGGCCAATACCAGCAAGGATTTCCTGCTATCCGGATTCACAGCCAAAAATGTCTTATTGAATTTATTGGCTGATGGTTTGTCTAAATTCACCAGTTCATCTTCTACTACCAGGATTTTATTTTCTTTCGCTTTTGCACTCAACGCACTCATTTTCGCAATATCCTTCACTTTGCGGTTTACTTTGATATTGTATCCGTGAGGTTTAGGGCCAAAAACAGTACCACCACCTTTATACAAAGGATTGCGAAGATTACCCTTACGGCTGCCGCCCGTTCCTTTTTGCTTATGAAGCTTTTTGGAAGAACCCTGCGCTTCTGCACGCGTCTTTACTTTATGAGTTCCCTGCCTTTGAGCGGCGAGGTATTGTTTTACAGACAACCAAATGGCATGATTGTTAAGCTCAGCGCCAAATATTTCTTCCGGCAAATCAATCGTTCTGCCAGTTTTTTTACCTTCTATATTTATTACTTCTAATTGCATAATTATTTCTGGATTAAAACGATTGAACCGTTATGACCGGGAACAGAACCGCTGATTAATAAATAATTCTTTTCAGGAAAAATTTTTACCA
>JBQCHB010000138.1:0-8835 GCA_051955075.1 Flavisolibacter sp. | reverse complement strand
TTACCACAGTAAGTATCTACAATAATTTTGCTGCCAGTTAAGCCAGTATCACCATGAGGACCACCGATAACAAATTTGCCTGTAGGATTGATGTGATACTTAATATCGTTATTAAAAAGCTTAGCGTATTTTCTATATTTTGACTTTACTCGCGGAATAAGAACGTTAACGATGTCCTGTTTGATCTTAGCCAGCATTTTATTGTCGTCCTTATCAAAATCATCGTGTTGTGTAGACACTACAATAGCATCAATGCGTACCGGACGATTATTATCATCATATTCAAGCGTTACCTGGCTTTTAGCATCGGGACGCAGGTATTTGATCTGCTTATTTTCTCTGCGAAGCGCAGCCAGTTCCTGTAAAATTTTATGAGCAAGATCCAAAGCCAGGGGCATGTAATCTTCTGTCTCGTTAGTAGCGTAACCAAACATCATTCCCTGGTCACCGGCGCCCTGCTCTTCTTTTTTCTTTCTATCTACACCCTGGTTGATGTCGGAAGATTGTTCGTGAATGGCAGAAAGAATACCACAGGAATTAGCTTCAAACATGTATTCGCTTTTGGTATAACCTATTTTACGAATAACCTGACGGGCTATATCCTGCACATCCAGGTAGGCTTTTGATCTAACCTCTCCGGCTAAAACAACCTGGCCTGTTGTTACAAGTGTTTCGCAGGCCACCTTTGAGTTGGGATCAAAGGCCAAAAAATTATCAATCAACGCATCAGATATCTGATCGGCTACTTTGTCCGGATGTCCTTCTGATACGCTTTCTGATGTAAATAAATAAGACATGAAATAAGAAAATTGTAATGGTTAGAAATTAAAATCGGGTGCAAATATAGCACCCGATTTACTAATTAAAGGTTGGAATAAATTATGCGAAGCCTTAAACGTTGATCAGGATTAATCGCATAGCTACCTCCTGCAAGCACTACACGTCCCTCAGCTATTTTACTTAATACCGGTATGCTGGCTGTGCCAGCCTTGTTTTTGTCACTTATAAATGGTGGAGCAAATTCAATAGCTCTTAAAGGAGCGAACAAACGTAAAGTGTCAACAGGTTCGTTGCTGGTAACTACGCCCTGTACAAACCTTGTAATATTAAATACATATTGACCCGATTTAAGGTTGCCCCCGAATGTGTTAAAGTCAAGTGAGCCATCTAAGCCAGGTGTAAGGTCTTTGTACAGTAAAAAAGTAGTATCAGGCGTTCCGTTATTTTTCCTGGCGAGGAATAATCGTGAAGGCGGTGTAAATATATTATCTGAAATTGATGGCACCGTTGTAGCAATTAACTCAGCCCTGTGAATGATCTTGTTGCCCAAGGCACTTAAATCCGGAATTAATATGGAAGCATAAGCACCTGATGGCGATGATTGCAAATAAACCTTATCATCTGAAGGTTGTCCGCTATTAAGATAAGCTGTCCAATTTCCACCTACTGTTTGCTTTACGTAATTTGTTTGGCCATTGATTGAATGATAAAAATCCGCATGCAAAACGTCTTCTTTTCCAGTAGCCGGGTGTTGAACCCTATAATAGACAGTTAACCTGGTTTTTCCTGTGTTTGAAAGGTTAAAATAGCTTAATACGTTTCCGCTGTTTTCTGCTTTTATAGATAGACCAGCAAATAACCTTCTAAAGTTTGCTCCAGGTATTACACCTGTGGTAGTATCTTGATAGTAACCGCCCAAAGTGCCGTTAGAAATATCATAACTCATAAAACGGGTAGCTAACGAATTATCTAATTTAATCCGGACTATATTCGCGTCTTGAGTTGTTGTGGTGTCAGTTTTTACGGCGATTGAATCTTTTAGACTGCTGATGCTAAAAGTTTTTGAACCAAGTTCAGTACCTGTTGTTGGAAATTCTGATGCAGGGTCATTAAACCGATAACTGGAATCAGGTTTGAAATTTGAGTTAGGATCTATTTCAAAGATATGAAGCGTTTGCATGCCAGACATAGTATCTCCATAACCGCCCTGATAATCTAATGTAAGAACAACGGAGTCTACTACTCTTATTGAATCTTTATGTACGAAAGGATAAACACCAAGATTTGCAGGAAGTATTGAAAAATCAAAATTAGCATGTGTTTGTCCAAATTCAGGATCATTCAAATCTCCGGCAACAACAAGATCGCTATAACTCACTTTTGTTGTATCATTATACAGCAAATTGTTGGTTACTGTGTTTAATGCAACCTCAAACGTGTTTACATTATCAACGGCAGGAATTAAATCACCACCAAGTTCTGTTGCTTCGTTAATTTTTTTACAGGAAACAATGCCAATTAAAAATAAAGCCGCAAGGAAAAAGATTGAAGTGTACTTCTTCACAAAAAAAAATTAAAGCAGATTGTAAAATTACTTGTTCGCAAGATCGCCATACAGTTGTAAATAGTCTGTTAAATCAGACTCCGCATTGTAAGGCAGGGTCTTCTTGCCGCGAACTTTTGAAAATTCATCTACTAACTTTTTATCAACTTTTTCGGCGCCGAAAGTAATGGCATCTGCATAAGTGGCACCACCACGGAACATGGCAAGATTATTGGCATCCTTGTAAGGCTCAAGATCCTTTTCTTTTATGGAAGGATGTATCAGGGCTTTCTGCAAGAAATCAGAACCTAACTTTTCTTTGAATGTAGTTTGGCCTACGGTAAACACAACTTTGCTATGCGCAAATACCGGTTCTTTTTTATAAACTGTTTTTAAATAAACAGGTATCAGTCCAGTCATCCAGCCACTGCAATGAATAACATCAGGAGGCCATCCAAACTTTTTTACGGTTTCTAAAGCACCCTTGCAAAAGAAAATTGTTCGCAACCCATTATCATCAAACCATTTTTCATTCTCGTCTGTGAAAATGTATTTTCTTTTAAAGAGGTCTTCATTATCTAAAAAATAAACCTGCAGCCGGGCATTAGGCAGAGAAGCAACTTTGATCTGTAAAGGAAAATCTTCATTATCAATAGAAACATTGATACCTGAAAGACGCACCACTTCATGCAAACGATGACGGCGTTCATTAATAGCGCCAAAACGTGGCATAATGCATCTCACTTCAAAGCCGCTATCGTTAGACTTGATTGCCAGCTTGTTTACGATCTCAGAAAATTCAGTGAGCTCGAGGTAGGGCGACATTTCGTTGGCAATGAATAAAATTCTTTTCTTTGCAGACATTAGTTACCGTTTTAAACCGGAAAAGGTGTGCAAAACTAACCATTTCTTGTCAAACACAGCAGCCATTACTTCTGTAATTCACAATTATGATCATTTTTAAGCAAGCCAAACCACTTACGGAATATCTAAAAAGAGAACAAAAAGCTGCAAAAAAAATAGGTTTGGTCCCTACCATGGGGGCCCTGCACGATGGGCATTTATCGTTGATCAATTCATCCAAATCAAACAATGATTTAACGGTTTGCAGCATATTTGTAAATCCAACACAGTTCAACAATCCGGACGATTTTAAACACTACCCCATAACCATTGAAAAAGATATTGAGCAGTTAATAGATACAGGATGCGACATATTGTTTTTGCCTGCGGTAGATGAAATTTATCCGCCTGATTATCAAAAAAAACACTATGATCTTGGCTCTATTGAAAACAGTTTGGAAGGTTTTTATCGCCCCGGCCATTTCCAGGGCGTTTGCCAGGTTGTTGACCGCTTGTTGGAAATTATCAATCCAGATAATCTTTACATGGGACAAAAAGATTTTCAGCAATGTATCGTTATTAAGAAACTTTTGGAACTAACAGGTAAAGACAAAACCATTCGTTTAAACATTAGCCCGACGATCAGAGAGAAAGATGGTTTAGCCATGAGCAGCAGAAATCTCCGGCTAAATGAAACGGAAAAAATAGTTGCAACTTCTATTTATAAAGAGCTTGCTGCAATCCAAAATAATTTTCATTTACAGCCTTTGCATTCTTTAAAAAAAATGGCCAAAGATCATTTGCAGGAAAAAGGTTTTACGGTGGATTATGTTGAAATAGCCAATGCAAAAGATCTCAATCCTACCGAAGATTCCAGCGAATCATCAGTTGCATTAATTGCCGCCAGTATTGGAAACGTAAGGTTAATTGATAATCTTATTTTGAATTAACAAACACTTCACTTGCAATAATTACCTTTGCACCCGCTATGAATATCGATGTTTTAAAATCAAAAGTTCACAGGGCTGTAATTACTGAGGCAAACCTTAATTATGTAGGTAGCTTAACCCTTGATGAGGACGTCATGGATGCCGCCAACATGATTGAAAATGAAAAGGTACAGGTTGTAAATGCCAATAATGGTGAACGTTTGGAAACTTACCTCATCAAAGGCAAACGTGGCTCAGGTGTATGTTGCCTAAATGGCCCAGCTGCACGCAAAGGAATGGCGGGAGACGTAGTGGTTATCATTTCCTACGCATCTATGCCATTTGAAGAAGCAAAAACTTTCAAACCTTCACTTGTTTTTCCAAAAGAAGGAAATAAGCTCTGACGAATATAGAATAAGGAATTGAACGATGAAGTAAAAGCAGCTCTTTCTTCTTTAAAAGGAATGTTTAATTATCAACGCTCAATGTTCAATTCTCATTTAAGTAAAAAGCTCTTAGCAAATCAGCCTTTTTTGTTCATTGAAAATTGAGCATTGAACCGTTACTCCAATCAGCCATTCAACATTCCTTGTTCATCTGTTCCTTGTTCAATATTCAATATTCCTTCGGTATCTTCGAACGGCATGAAGAAAACCATCTTTACCATACTTCAGTATACTTTTTTCCTTGCCCTGGGCATTTTTTTCGTATGGCTTTCTGTAAAAAATATAAACCATGCGCAATGGCTCCAGATCAAAGATTCACTTCAAAGAGCAAGACATTGGCTTATTGTTCCGGTTTTTGTGCTTTTGCTGTTAGCCCACTATAGCCGGGCTTTACGCTGGAAGATTTTGATGGAGCCTATGGGTTATCATCCCAGTAATTTCAACACTTTTGCTGCCGTAATGATTGGATATTTGGTAAACGCCGGCGTGCCCCGTTTAGGTGAAGTAGTAAAATGTACTATCCTCTCCCGCTATGAGAAAGTGAGAGCCGACAGGCTGGTTGGAACTATTGTAATGGAAAGAGCCGTTGACCTTGTTTCACTCATCATTGTTTTCATATTGGCCCTTATATTCCAGGGGCACGTAATTGGAGATTATGTAGCAACTTCTTTCGGTAATTTTTTTACCGATAAAACCGGTCATGCTTCTGTTAGGAAAATTATTATTGCATTGGCAGCAATCATTATTTTCTTTGCTGCACTTGCTTTTCTTTTAAAACGCTTTGGTCATATTGATGCAGTAGCAAAAATTAAAAATGTTATCAAAGGAATACTGCATGGATTGAGCAGCATTCGATTTATTAAGCATAAAGGCTTGTTTATTTTTCATTCTGTTTTAATTTGGGTATTGTACCTGGCAAGTACTACCATTGGTATTTATGCTTTGCAGGAAACTGCACCGCTTGGTGTTGGTGGTGGTTTGACTACACTGGCGGTTGGTAGTGTCGGCATGGTGTTGACACCAGGTGGCATTGGCGCTTATCCGTTGCTGGTAGCCAAGCTTATGAGTTTATACGGTTTGGATGAAGCTACCATTGGCAATGCATTAGGATGGCTTTTGTGGTCGGTTCAAACAATTATTATTATTGCAGGAGGCGTTGTTCTAATTGCTTTACTTTCTTATTACAATAAAAAACGAGAAACTCTTGAAACCCGGCAACAGTATTCCGAACAAAATATTGACCTTACCTGAGCTGCAACGAAAAATTGCACAATGGCGATTATTGAGTAAAAAAATTTCTTTTACCAATGGCTGTTTCGACATTTTACATGCTGGACATATTGCTTCTTTAACCGAAGCGGCCCAACACGGTGATTACTTAATAATAGGATTGAATGCTGACGCATCTATAAAAGGTCTTAAAGGTGAAAACAGGCCGGTGAATGATGAACGATCGAGAGCTTTGGTATTGGCTTCGTTAGCAATGGTTGATGCAGTTATTATTTTCTCTGAGCCAACACCTTTGGAACTAATTAAAGCGATACAGCCCGATGCGTTAGTAAAAGGCGGCGATTATAAAATAAAAGATATTGTTGGAGCAAAGGAAGTGATGAACTGGGGCGGACAGGTGATCATTAATCCCATTGTTCAAGGTTTTTCTACTACCTCAATTATCAACAAACTTCAGAATAAGCAGTGAAAACCCATTGTTGGAGATGGGATAAAATCAATCTGTCTGTTAACCTTATAACTGTCATTATCAGTTGTCAATCAGCTAACTCAAACTCTCGCACAGATGTTGCGTATATTTAACTCTACGAAATATTTTGCATGGCAAACCCTAAGCGTAAGACCATTCCAAGAGATATAAGCTGGCTTTCTTTCAATGCCCGTGTATTGCAGGAAGCGGCCGATCCCAGCGTTCCTCTGCGTGAACGCATTCGCTTTCTTGGAATTTTTTCAAACAACCTCGATGAATTTTTTCGTGTAAGAGTTGCCACACTTAAGCGTATGATACAGTTTGGCAGCAAGGCAAAAATGCATCTTGAAATGGAACCCGAAACTATTCTCGAAGAAATTCAAATGACCGTTCTGCACCAGCAAAGCGAATTCAATCGCATTTGGGAAAATATCTTGCTGGAGTTAAGAGAGCAACAAATTTTCTTGGTTACAGAAAAAGACCTCAACCCTGAGCAGAAAGATTTTGTACAACAATATTATGAGGAAGAAGTTAGTGCCAACATCATTCCTTTAATGATTGAGAGCATACAGGAGCTTACTTTTCTAAGAGATAAATCTATTTACCTTGGCGTGGTAATGTGGAAGCAGGAAAGTGCTTTGAAAAGAATGTATTCTATCATTGAAGTGCCTACCCGTGTGATGAATCGCTTTGTGATTTTGCCTTCCCCCGACGATGAATGCCACATTATTTTACTGGAAGATGTTATTCGCTTTAACCTGCCGGAGATCTTCAGTTATTTCGGTTATAACCAATACCAATCAGGTGTTTTCAAGCTTACACGTGATGCAGAAATTGATATAGACAACGACATCTCTACAACCCTTGTTCAAAAAATTGAAAAAGGGTTAAAAAACCGGCGTAAAGGAAAACCGGTACGTTTTATTTATGACAGAGAAATGGATCCGGGATTGCTGGAATATTTGATCCGGAAATTCAACCTTACAAAAAGAGACAACATCATTCCCGGTGGCCGCATCCATAACTTTCGTGAGTTCATGGACTTTCCCAAAGAAGTTTTTGACAGTGAAAGTAAAACACGCAAACCCTTCGATCATCCCTTACTTATAGAAAATCGTGTTACAGATGTGGTTATGCAAAGAGACCTGATGTTACATTTTCCTTACCATTCTTTTAATCCTGTGATTAATCTGCTGCGTGAGGCTGCGATTGATCCTGATGTTACTTCTATAAAAATTACATGCTACCGTTTGGCAAAACAATCAAAAATTATCAATGCATTGATCAATGCTGTAAGAAATGGAAAACTGGTAATGGTAATGCTTGAAGTAAGAGCAAGATTTGACGAAGAAGCTAATCTTGCCTGGAAAGAAAGGCTGGAAGACGAAGGCGTAAAAGTATTGATTGGTATTCCTAACATGAAAGTGCATGCAAAAATTTGCGTGATACGTAAGCGGGTGCAGGATAAAATTGTACAATATGGATTTGTAAGCACGGGCAACTTAAACGAAGACACGGCAAAAGTTTATGCAGATCACTGCCTGCTTACTTCTAATAGAAACATTATGGCGGATGTGAACAGGATCTTTAATTACATAGAACATTATAAAACCGGCACTCATTTTTTAAAGGCTTGTACCACTTTAGTTCCAAGCCCCTTTTTTGCAAGAAAAGAAATTATAAAGCTGATCAAAACAGAAGTAAAAAACGTTCAAAAAAAAGGCCGGGGTATTATTACTGCCAAAATGAACTCGCTTTCAGATGACGAAATCATTAACGAATTGTACGAAGCGGCAAAATCAGGCGTAGAGGTTAATTTGATTATTAGGGGTATTTTTTGCATGTTCTCGCAAAACGATAAATTCATTCACCCCGTAAAAGCCATTAGTATTGTAGATGAATATTTGGAGCATGCAAGAGTCTGGCTGTTTCATAACAATGGCAAAGAAAAAATATTCATTTCCTCAGCCGACTGGATGGTGAGGAATTTGGATCATCGTGTTGAGGCCTCCTGCCCTATTTTTGACGAAAGAATAAAGCAACAGCTAAAAGACATTTTAAGTATTCAGTTGCACGACAACGTAAAAGCAAGATGGCTTGATAATGAATTGAGTAATGAGTATGTGAAAAACGGTGATGAAAGTATTCGTTCGCAAATAGCAACTTATAATTATTTACATCAAAAAACTGAAGTTCCAATTGAAGTTAGCAGCAATTGACATAGGAAGCAACGCCGCAAGATTATTGATCAGTGATGTAATTATTGGGCCGCAAAACAAACCCGATTTTGTAAAACTCAGCTTAGTTAGAGTGCCGTTACGACTGGGCTTCGACGTATTTGAAAAAGGAGAGATCTCCACTGAAAAGATTGAAATGCTTGTGAAGACCATACAGTCTTACAAACTATTACTTGAGGTGTATAATGTAAAACATTATATAACTGCTGCTACATCGGCCATGCGTGACGCAGCCAATGCAAAAGAGATTTTGAATTATGTAAAAAATGAAACAGGCATTGATATTAAAGTTATCAGCGGTGAAGATGAGGCCTCGTATATCTATGAGAACCATGTAGCAGAAAACTTAAATAATGAG
>JBQCHB010000137.1:0-4998 GCA_051955075.1 Flavisolibacter sp. | reverse complement strand
AGAATAAAAGAGCTGCAAAGCGAATTGAAGAACCGGCAATAATAATCATTCTTAGGGCGATGAATAAAAGTACTACTTAATCGTTTGAATTGGGATGCCTGCATATCTGCCAGTACTGAACGATCATTTGAATTGTGCTTTTTAATTCCTTCATAGAGGCAGGTTTCTCAAAATAACCCTGCACCATCATCTCATAGGCTACTTCAATTGATTGCTGGTTGGCAGAGGTAGAGAGAAAGATAAATGGAATACTTTTTTTCCTCAGCCATTCATTCTCGTTTATTTTCTGGCGCATTTCTATCCCGCTCATTACAGGTAGGTTTACATCGGATATGATCAGGAAAGGCCGGTCTTTTGTAGTGATCAGATAATCCAGCCCTCCGGCGCAGGTCAGAAAAAATTTTAGGGGGTTCATTATTTTCAACTCCTGAAAAACTTCCCGCAATATTTCCTGGTCATCCAGGTCATCTTCAATAATAACGATCGGTCCTTTTTTTGACATAGTTCAAATTTAAAACCCAAATGCTAAAATAACGTGCCAGAGCTTGGTGGTTTACTATTGACATAACCTTCACCTTATGAATCAATCTTTATGGCGGCTGTCCTGTTCGTATGCTACCGTTTCAATTAATAAAAAAGGCTGGATAGAAATCCAGCCTCGTGTAAATGGGCATTATATAAAAGCCGGTCCGTCAGTTACCTGAAACACATACTGCAGAAAACATACACAATACGGTTGCTAACAAGATAAAATTGCCTGCTATTTTTAATAAGAATCGTAAATATTAAAACTGCCCTACGGTTTTTATTTGTAGTTTTTTAAAATTATTTTTTTATTTTCAACCTCTCAATGGTAGTTTCTACACTACATATCACTTGTTCTCTTCCGCAGTCCTCCACTGCCGGAACTTCTATTATTACAACTACAACAACGACCCGCAAGGGTTGTATCTGATTATATTGCCCCCTTGGCTTTTTAGCGCTTCTCCAGGAATAATTATTTCTTAATGCGGTCTCCGCAAATCATTGTTTATGCAAGTATTAAAATTTGGCGGCTCGTCGGTTGCCAACGAAAAAAATATAAAACAGGTAGCTTCTATTGTCCGGCAGGCTGTGGCGCAGGACAAAACCGTTGTAGTAGTTTCTGCATTGGGTGGTATTACCGATTTGTTATTGCAAGCTGGTATATTGGCGGCTACTAACGACAGCACGTACAAACAAACTTTAGAGGAAATCAAACAACGACATGTAGAAACCGTGAAATTGTTGTTACCCATCACACACCAGAGTTCTATTTTGAGTACAGTGCTGCAACATTGTAACGAACTGGAAGACGTATGTAACGGCGTTTATCTTTTGAATGAATTGTCCAACCGTATTAAAGACAGAATTGCAAGTTACGGTGAGATCATGTCGTCTCAAATTTTGTCGGCTTATTTAAAAGCATCGGGTTTACAAAACACATGGACAGATGCCCGCGAATTAATTACCACTGACAGCAATTACACCAGGGCATCTGTGCAGTTTGATGCTACTTATCAACGCATACAACAGTATTTTCAAAATACTTCCGATGTTTTATTTATTGTTCCGGGTTTTATTGCTGCCAACGAACAGGTCCACACTACTACTTTGGGCCGCGGCGGTTCCGATTACACGGCTGCTTTGTTTGGCGCTGCCACTAATGCTTCGCTGGTGCAAATATGGACTGATGTTCCGGGCATGATGACGGCCGATCCGCGACTGGTGCCACATGCAAAAACCATTGAAGCCATTTCTTTCCAGGAAGCCATGGAGCTTTCGCATTTTGGAGCGAAAGTGATCTATCCGCCAACCATTCAGCCGCTGCTTAATAAAAACTTATCGGTGTGGGTAAAAAGCACTTTTTTGCCCGAACATCATGGTACGCTGATTCAATCGGCTACCGGAGCCAACGGCAATATGATTCGCGGCATTTCCAGCATCAATAAAGTAGCGTTGATAAGTTTGGAAGGCAGTGGTATGGTAGGTATCCCGGGTTTTTCAAAACGCTTGTTCGAATCTTTAGCGAGGCAATCCATCAATGTCATTTTTATTACACAAGCTTCATCAGAACATACTATTTGCGTTGGCATTGAAGAAGCAAATATTCATTTGGCCAAAACTGCTGTTGACGAAGAATTTAAAAATGAGATCAAAGAGGGCAAGGTTGATCCGCTTGAAATTGAAACTGGTTTGGCTATTGTTGCTTTGGTAGGAGAGAACATGAAAAACCATACTGGTGTGAGTGGAAAAATGTTCAGCGCATTGGGCCGGAATGGCATTAACATCAGGGCTATTGCACAAGGTTCATCGGAAAGGAATATTTCTGTAGTGATCAATGCCCCCGATGTAAAAAAGGCCATCAATGTATTGCACGAAGATTTTTTTGAAGAAGTATATAAGCAGGTAAATCTTTTTATTGTAGGTACAGGTAATGTAGGCAAAAAATTGTTGAATCAACTGGAACAACAACTTCCTTACCTGCAAAAACAATTAGGCCTGCAACTAAGAATAATTGGTTTAGCCAACAGTCGTAAAATGGCTTTTGACGAAAAGGGCATCCGGTTAAATAACTGGCAGGAAGCCATGGATAATGGTGATGCCATGAACCTGGAAAGCTTTATTGGTAAAGTGCAGTCGAAAAATCTGCGCAACTCTGTTTTTGTAGATGTTACGGCCAATGCTGATGTGGCAAAAACTTACGCACCGCTTTTCGGAAAAAGTATTTCGGTAGTGGCGTGTAATAAAATTGCGCCTTCCTCTTCATTTGAAAATTATCAGCAGTTAAAAAAACTGGCAAGAGAGTTTAGTGCTTTGTTTTTGTTTGAAACCAATGTAGGTGCCGGTTTGCCCATTATCAATACGTTGAGCGATTTAATAAGCAGTGGGGATGAAGTAAATAAAATTGAAGCTGTATTAAGCGGCACGCTGAACTTTGTTTTTAATCATTACAATGGCGAGAGATCATTTGCGTCGGTAGTGAGGCAGGCGCAGGAAGAAGGCTACACCGAACCCGATCCAAGGCTTGATTTGAGCGGCACCGATGTGATGCGCAAAATTTTGATTTTGGCAAGAGAAGCAGGCTATGAACTGGAGATGGATGATATTTCCAACAAAGGCTTTTTACCACCTTCATGCATGGAAGGAAGTGTAGAAGATTTTTATGCCGAAATGGAGAAACACGAAGAGCACTTTAAGAAGATCTATTCCGCTGCAGCCGCGGAAGGAAAAAAATTAAAATATGTGGCCTCTTTCAATAATGGCAAGGCTTCTGTTGGATTGCAGCATATTGATCCGGCGCATGACCTTTACCATTTATATGGGAAAGATAACGTGGTGCTTTTTTACACCAATCGTTATGTTGAGCAGCCGCTGGTAGTAAAAGGTGCTGGCGCCGGCGCCGAAGTAACTGCCTCGGGTGTGTTCGCCGATATTGTGAGAGCGGCGAGAATTTGAAAAAGATAAATGGTATGGAGAGTAAATTGGGTCACTTCTTTACCTAACCTTAAACCTTCAAAAGAAATGGAATCAGTCACCATACAATCTCCGGGTACCATTGCCAATTTGGTTTGCGGTTTTGATGTGCTGGGGCTTGCCTTGCATGATCCTTATGACACTATTACACTGCAATTAACGGATAAGCCCGAAGTGAAGATCATTAATGAAGACAACTACAATTTGCCCACCGAACCGCAAAAAAATGTTTCCGGCGTTGTGTTGCTTTCCATAATGGAGCGGTTAAATAATGGCTGCGGTTTTGAAATGATCTCACACAAAAAGATTAAGCCCGGAAGCGGCATCGGCTCCAGTGCTGCCAGTGCAGCAGGAGCCGCTGTTGCTGCCAACCATTTACTTGGAAATATTTTTACGAAGGAAGAACTAATACAGTTTGCCATGAACGGCGAAAAACTGGCATCGGGTGTAAAGCATGCCGACAATATTGCACCCTGCATTTATGGGGGCATTACGCTGGTGCGTTGCATTCATCCTCTGGACATTGTTGCCATTCCTGCACCACATTTATTTGTAACCGTCGTACATCCGCAAATAGAAGTAAAGACGGCTGATGCCAGGCAAATTCTCCGAAAAGAAATTCAACTGAAAGATGCTATTAAGCAATGGGGAAATGTAGCTGGTTTGGTAAGTGGATTTTTTAAAAACGATTATGAACTAATCAGCCGCTCGCTGGAAGACGTAGTAATTGAACCATTGCGCAGCATTTTAATTCCAGGTTTTGAAGAAGTAAAAAAGGGCAGCAAAGAGGCAGGTGCATTGGGTGGTGGTATATCGGGTTCGGGGCCTTCTATTTTTATGCTGAGTAAAGATGAAGCAACAGCGAGGCAGGTAGCCATAGTAATGCAAAATGTATATGAGCCATTAGGCATTGCATACCATGTTTATGTAACAACTATTAATCAACAGGGTGTTGTTGTTAATGAGAGAAATGAAAAACAAAAGTTGTAGAAAGTTCAAACTGAACTGGCATTCTTTTCATGTAGAATGGTTATGAACTAAACTGCGTTGTAGTGAGCTTGCCGAACTACTATCGCCGTTCCTTGCGTCGCACACTTGTACTGTAACAATCCTATTGGACAACAGGAGCGTAGTAACGCAACGGGTATAAAGAAAGCGCAGAGTCCCGATAGCTATTGGAAGCAAGGAATTTGCGTATATCTCAGCGTTCTTTGTGTTACTAAAAGCTCAATAAAGTTCGGAACGTACAAGTGAGTGACACAACAGGCGATGAACAGAATTACAAAAGCTCATTAACAGATAAAAGTAACCGGCTTAAATCATTATCCTTAAATATTGCAATACGCAAACAAGTTTTAAATGAAATATTTCAGCCTCAATAAACAATCGCCTGAAGTTGATTTTCGAGAAGCTACCATCCGCGGACAGGCACCGGATAAAGGGTTGTATTTTCCCGAATACATTCCGAAACTGCCGCAAAATTTTTCTCAGGAAATTGAACAA